>PLYV01000308.1 GCA_003151855.1 Limisphaerales bacterium
TCATCAGCCCCGAAGGCTGCGCGGCAATTCTGTGGAAAGACCGCGCCAATGCCGCCAAGGCCGCCGCCGCGCTGCGCATCACGGCGAAGGATTTGCTCGAGCTCAAGCTGGTGGACGAAATCGTGCCCGAACCGCTCGGCGGCGCGCACACGGACCCGACCACAATTGCCGCAACCTTGAAAACGCACCTGCTCAAGCATCTCGAGGAAATTCTCGCGCTGCCCGTGCCGGAGCGTCTGAAAAAGCGCTACGAAAAATTCCGCGCCCACGGCCATTTCATTGAGAAGGCCGATGACGCCTCCGAAATGAAACCGGCCAAGAAATCCACCGAACCGGTCGCCGCCTGACCATGCTTTACCCCTTTTTTTTCCAGCCGATTTTCAAGGATCGCATCTGGGGCGGTCGCGAACTCGAACGGCTTTACGCAAAAAAAATTCCCGCCAGCCAGCCTATTGGTGAATCGTGGGAAATTTCCGACCGGCCCGGCGACGCCAGCGTCATCGCCAACGGTCCGCTGGCCGGAAAGAATCTCCGCTGGCTCATGGAAAATCACGCGGCGGAAATCCTCGGCGACGCCAAGCCGGCGGCGGAAGGCCGCTTTCCGCTGCTCTGCAAAATTCTCGACGCGCGCGAAAAACTGTCGCTCCAAGTTCATCCGCCGGCGAGCAAAGCTGCCGAGCTCAAAGGCGAGCCCAAGACGGAAATGTGGTTCATCACCGACGCCGCGCCGGATGCGAGTCTTTATGTCGGTCTTAAGCGCGGCGTGACGCGCGCGGAGTTCGAGCAGAAGATTTCTGATGGCAGCGTGGCCGATTGCTTTCATCGCATTCCGGTCAAGGCCGGCGACACGATGTTTTTGCCGANNGACACGACCTACCGCGTGTTCGACTGGAACCGCGTCGGTCTTGACGGTCAGCCGCGCGAACTGCACATCGCGCAATCGCTCGCGAGCATTGATTTCAACGACTTTGAGCCGAAGCTGGTGCCGGCGAAATATAATCAGGCACCGAAGTTCAAATACCGGCACCTCGTCCAAGACCCGCTGTTCAACGTGCAGGAAATGGTGTTTGAAACCGCTGAATCCATTGTGCTGGCGGGACAGTTGTTGCGCATTATCGCCGTCGTCAAAGGCACGGCGACGATTTTGGACAGTGCCAGCAAAATTTCCGTCGAACTAAAGCCCGGCCAGTTTGGCTTGATTCCCGCCAGCTTGAAAGGCGTGGAAATCAAGACGACGGCGCAGACGACTTTTCTCTGCGTCGAGGCCGAGCCGAATTGAAAAAAACTTCATCCGCAGATTACGCCGATTTTCGCCGATAAAAAATCTGCGGCTGTCTGCGTCATCTGCGGATTGAAATTCAGTTCCACGACAAATCCTCCGGCGTCTGCGCGAGCAGCTTGTTTTTCCAGCCGCCTTTGCGTTCCAAAACCTTCTGCCAAAGTTGCTCCGGGGGCAGGTCGAAGACGAGTTCCAGCGACGCGGGAAACGTCAGCCATGATTTCCGTTTCATTTCGCTTTCCAACTGGCCGGGGCTCCAGCCGGCGTAACCGGCGAACATCCGCACCTTCTTCGTCGCGGAAAAGGCCTCGCCAATCTCCAGCAGATCGTCGAGCGAATGGCCGAGCGCGAGGTTTGGCATCACGTCGGCCTCCGGGATGAAACTGTCCGTGTGAAGGTAGCTCAACGCGCCGGGTTGCACCGGGCCGCCGAGATAGAGCGGGGCGGCCTTGAGCATTTCCGGCAGGTCGGCGATGATCAGTTCACCCACGGTCTTGCCGACGGTGCGGTTGAGGACCAGGCCGAACGCGCCCTCGGCGTCGTGTTTGCAAATGAGCAGGACGGTGTGCTGGAAAAACGACCCGCCGAGCTGCCCGCTGTCGAGCAGCAACTGTCCGCGCAGAGTTTTGACTTTTTCGCCCATCGTTAAAACCAATCTGCCTCAACTTTCGGTAACTGGCAAAAATAAAACTC
Organism: Limisphaerales bacterium; assembly: GCA_003151855.1. Taxonomy (GTDB): domain Bacteria; phylum Verrucomicrobiota; class Verrucomicrobiia; order Limisphaerales; family UBA11358; genus UBA11358. The sequence continues at coordinate 1,973 of PLYV01000308.1, forward strand.
CGCTGGGCGTCGTCCCATTGTCGCCGTCCGGCCCAGCCGGCCCGCTGTCGGTCAGTGATTCGACTGAAAATCCGCAATCAATCGCCCAGGCAAATTCCCAGCGAGCGCGTGGCATGGACAAAACCTTCGTCCAGCGGCACGGTGCGCAGTTTGCCGGTGGCTTCGGCGAGGGAGACGCTGTCCACGCAACGTCCGTTGTGCGCGACCATCCGGCCAAAGCGACCTTCGGTGATCAGCTCAACGGCTTTCGCGCCGAACAGGGTGCAGAGCACGCGGTCCATGTAGGTCGGGCTGCCGCCGCGCTGCAGATGGCCCAGCACCATCGCGCGGGTTTCCTTGCCGGTGCGCTGCTCAATTTCCGCCGCCACCACCGCGCCGATGCCGCCCAGCCGCGCCTCGCGGTTTTGCTGCTGCATGCCGCTGGTGACGAAATTGCCGCCCACCGGTTTCGCGCCCTCGGCGGCGACGATGAGCGTAAAATGTTTTCCATGTTTTTCGCGTTCCCGGACGGCGCGGCAGACCGACTCGTATTGGAAGGGAATTTCCGGGATCAAAATCACATCCGCGCCGCCAGCCAAGCCCGCGTAAATCGCGATCCAGCCGGCATAGCGCCCCATCACCTCCAGCACCATCACGCGGTTGTGGCTCTCGGCGGTCGTGTGCAGACGGTCCAGCGCGTCTGTCGCGCAGGCCACGGCGGAATCAAAACCGAACGTGGTCGTCGTCGCCGCCAGGTCATTGTCAATCGTCTTGGGCACGCCCACGATGGGGATGCCGGCCTCGTGCATCTGCTGCGCGATGGTCAGCGAGCCGTCGCCACCGACGGACACCAGCGCGGAAATGCCGAGCTTGGCCATGCCGGCCTTGGTGGCGTCCAGCAGTTCTTTCGGCAACTGCCGCGTTTCGCCATGACCGGTCTTGGCCGAGAACTGGCCGCGGTTGGCCGTGCCCAAAATGGTGCCGCCGCGCACGAGCAGGCCGGCGAGGGACTGGTAATCAAGCACGCGGAAATTCTGCGGTTCCAGCAGCCCGTCGTAGCCGCCGATGATGCCGAGGGTTTCCCAGCCGCGTTTGGCGGCGGTTTTGGCGACGGCGCGGATCACGGCGTTCAAGCCGGGACAGTCCCCGCCGCCGGTGACGATTCCAATTTTCATTTTGAATTGTTATCGGCGGAACCCCGCATCTCCTGAAGCCCGCAATCGCGCATTGCCAAGGCGACTGCCGCCGCGCCGCCATCAAAAAAGAAAAAACGCGGAGAATTTCTTCTCCGCGTCTTCTTTGAGCAAATGTTGATTACAGCGATTTGACTTTTTTCACGATCGCCGCCGCGTCAATGCCGAACGCCGCCATCAGTTCCGCCGCATGGCCGGAGCGGGGCAGGCCGTTGACCGCGAGCTTGTGCACTTTCACGCCTTCGCTGGATAGTTCGCCCGCGACCGCGTCGCCGAGACCGCCTTCGGGATAATGATCTTCCACCGTGATGACCGTGTTACCGGTCTTTTTCGCGGCGGCGAGGATCACGTCCTTCGCGAGCGGCTTCACGCTGTAGGCATCAATGACCGTCACGGTGACGCCTTCGGCCTTCAGCGTGTCCGCCGCCTTGAGCGCCTCGAACAGCGTCACGCCGGCGCTGACGATGGTGACCTTGGTGCCTTCGCGCAGCACTTTCGCGCCGCCGATGGGGAATTTCTCGTCGTTGCCGTAAATCACCGGCGTCTTCGGGCGCGAGGTGCGCAGGAATTGGATGCCGCGCGTCTTGGCCATTTCTTCGAGCAATTTTTCCGTGGCCACCGCGTCAGCGGGATAAAGAACGGAGCTGCCTTGAATCGCACGGAAAACCGCGATGTCTTCCAACGCCATCTGCGACGGGCCGTCCTCGCCGATGCTGATGCCGACGTGCGAACCGACGAGCTTCAAATTGGCCGAGGAAATGCCGGCGACGCGGATTTGGTCAGCGGCGCGGGTGAAGAACGTGGCGAACGTCGAGGCGAACGGAACGTGTCCGCGCGTGCCGAAACCGACGGCGACGGCGACAAGGTTTTGTTCCGCGATGAAGCATTCGGTGAAACGGTTCGGGAACGCCTTGTAGAATTTTTCCGAATAGGTGGAATTCTTCGTGTCGCCGTCCATCGCGACAACCGCCGGATTGGCTTCGCCCACGCGGACGAGCGCCGCGCCGTAGGCTTCGCGTGTGGCGATGGTATCACCGAGCTTGTAGCTGATGGCCGGATAGCTCGCGGGAGCGGCGAGGTTCGGAGCGGGCAGGGCGGTCGGCGCCGGAATGGCGACGCCGAGACCGGACTTGGCGCTGGGCTGGAGTTCGGCGATAGCCTTCGCGGCTTCTTCCGCGTTGAGCGGTTTGCCGTGCCAGCCGTCTTTGTCTTGCAAGAAGGAAACGCCCGCGCCTTTGTAGGTTTTGGCGATGATGGCGAGCGGGCGTTCATCGAGGCCGACGCCGCTCAAGACTTCGAGAATTTCTTCCATGTCATGGCCGTCGTCGAGCGTTTCGACGCGCCAGCCGAAGGATTCAAAGCGTTTGACGTAAATATTGATGTCATGGCCGAACATCGTCGCCTGGCTCTGGCCGAGGCGGTTCGCATCAACAATCGCGATGAGATTGCTCAACTTGTAAAAGCCCGCGAGGTTCGCGGCTTCCCAAACTGAACCTTCAGCGATTTCGCCGTCACCGAGGAGAACGTAGGTGTTGTAATCCAGCTTGTCCTGCTTGGCCGCGAGCGCCATGCCGACGCCGACGCCGAGACCCTGGCCGAGCGAGCCGGTCGCCACATCGGCGAACGCGAGGCGCGGCGTGGGATGACCTTCGAGGTCGCTGCTGAACTTGCGGAGATTCGCGAGTTCGCTGACGGGGACAAAACCGTTTTCCGCCCACGCGGCGTAAAGCAGCGGCGCGGCATGGCCTTTCGAGAGAATGAAGCGGTCGTTGTTGTAGAAGTGCGGGTTCTTCGCGTCATACTTCATGTGGCCGAAGAACAGCGCGGCGACGACATCCGCCGCCGAGCAGCAGGAAGTCGGGTGTCCGCTGCCGGCCGCCGTGGTGGCCGTGATGGAGTGGATGCGCAGTTGGTTGGCAATGCCCTTCAACAATTCGATGTCAGTCTCAATCATAAATTTTAAGAACGGAGAGGTTAATTGACACACAGCCAAAGCCAAGACTGAAATCCGCAATAGGCCGGTGGGGTGAACGTCCCACCAAAAATGAAAAGCCCGCGCACCGTGCGGCACGCGGGCTTGTGAATTCAATTTGGAAAAATTATTTCCCCAGCAGCGCCAGCGCGGCTTCCGCCATTTTCGGCGCGGTCAAACCGTGCTTCACATAAAGTTCCTCCGCCATATACGCCGACTGGCCGAATTCGCCGTGGATGCCGAGTGATTTCAGCGTGTGCGCGATGCCGGCGTTGGACAGCGCGTGTGACACTTGCGCGCCCATGCCGCAGATCAACTGGTGATCCTCGATGGTGACGACTTTGCCGCCGCATTTTTTCGCCGCCGCGCCGATGGTCGCGAGATCCACCTGGTTGACGAACGGATTGTTGATGACGGTGGCTTTGACGCCTTTCGCCGCGAGCAGTTTGCCGGCTTCAATCGCCTTGTTCACCAGCACGCCGCAACCGATGAGCACCACGTCGGTGCCTTCGGAAAGGATTTGCGCCTTGCCCCACGGATATTGCGCGCCTTCGATCCACGACATCGGATAATTTTCGCGGCCGACGAAGAAAATATAATTCTCGCCGTCCTTGCCTGCCGCGCGATCGGCGGCGTATTTCTGGATGGCCTGATACATCAGCGATTCGGCTTCGTCCGGGCAGCTCGGCGCGATGGCGCAGGTGTGCGGAATCGCCGAGACCGCCGCGAAATGCGCCGTGGCCTGGTGGCTCGCGCCGTCCGCCGCGTCCTGAAAACCGACGTGCGAAAACATCGCGATGACCGGTGCCTGCGAGAGCGCCGCCATCGTCAAAGGCAAATTGCCTTTCGTCACGCCGAACTGGCCGAACGTGTCCACGATGGGGATGAAACCGGTTTTCGCCAGGCCGGCGGCGGTGCTGATCATGTTCGATTCGGCGATGCCGACTTCGATCCAGCGGTCGGGAAAACTTTTGTGGAACAGGCTGATGCCGGTTGAGCCTTGCACGTCGGACGAAACGGAGAACACCGGCAGGCCTTCCTGCGCGGCGCGCACGGCGGCGCGGGCGAGGCCGGATTGCACCTTGTCGGTCTTGGGTTTTGCGGAAGCCGGAGCGCCGGAAGCGGCCTTGGCTTTCTTGTCGGCTTCCTTCTTTTCCCAATCGGTGCGGAAAGATTTTGACCAGTCGGCAAATTCTTGCGGCGTCTGGCCACCCCAGATTTCGTCCACGAACTCGACGATCTTTTCGCCGCTCGACAATGGGAAACCATGGCCGCCGGAGGCGCTTTCCATCGTGGATTTCACGCCGAAGCCTTTGATCGTTTTGACGTGGAGACAAATGGGCTTGGTCGGATCGGCCTTGGCATCGGCGACTGCTTTTTCAATCGCCTGGTAAACGGCTTGCAGGTTGTGGCCTTCTTTCACCGACACAACCTTCCAACCGAGCGCGTGTTTGCCTTCAAACGACGGCCCCATGCTGAACGCATCTTTCGTGATGCGTCCGGACAGCTTGGTGTCATTGTCCGAAATCACCATGACGAACGGATTCATCTTGCCCTTAACCGCGAGGCCGGGAATGGCGGCGAACGCTTCCTTGGCTTCGCCTTCCATGCTCGCGCCGTCGCTGACGACGCAAATCGTGACGCGGTCGCTGTTTGCCAGCTTGTCGCCGATGGCCAAACCCTGCGCCTGCGGCAGCGAACTGCCGAGCGGGCCGTTGCTCAAGAGAACGCCTTCAGGATTCAAATGCGATTCGCCGTGGCCGGTGAGCTTGCTGGCGATGCTGCGGAAGCCTTTCACGCTCTCGGTGGTCATGCCGTCAAAGCCATAAAGCGCGCGGAGGGCATACACGCCGTTTTCGCAGTGGCCGGCGTCGTTGACGAAATTATAAGCCTCGTGCCATTGGCGGCCGCTGACAGAGAACATCACGCCGTGGATGGCGGACATGATTTCCGCGAATGCCGCCGGGCCGCCCCAGTGCGAGGCCGCGCCGCCGATGACGGCGTGCAAATCCATCAACGCCACGAGCGCGCGGCTGGCGCGCGGGTCGGCGAGCGCGACCTCCGCGCCGGCGGCGTTTGTGATCGTGACCGAGTATTTCGGCGCGGCCTTGGGCGTGGGCGCAAGTTTGGATTTGAGGACGAGGGGTTTCAGCGGTGGGGCTTCCACGGCTTTGACGACGGAGGTATCAGCGGCCATAGTTTATTAGTTTAGTTAAGAAAATCATTCTAATCCGAACGCGGCCAAAGGAAAAGCCTGAATTGATTGAAAATCATGCAAGCCGCTCATCATTTTCCACAGTTCCACCGTTGGCTGGGCGGGGGTGAAAATGAAAATTACTGCGGCAGGACGTGGCCGGCGATGGTGCAGGTGGGCACCGCATCCACGGCGTTGATAAAATAAGTTCCGCCGTCGGGGCAGGTGGGGAAAACACCGTCCTTCAGATACGGCAGCAAATCGCGCGCGGTCGGCACGGCGTCGCCGGCCGCATTTTTTTCCAGCGCCCACTGTTGCTTGGCACCGTCAATTTCGCGGAGTTTGTTGATGCAGGTGTTGCGGTGAACGATGGTCAGGCCGGCGTCGGTGACCAGCTTGTTTTCCGTCTGCAAGTCCTGCAGGTGCTGCTGCTGGAGCGAGAGCGCCGCGCGGGCGGTGGCGAGATTCTGCGCGGACTGCGCGGCCTCGGCCTCCAACTGGTCAATCATCGCCTGCGCCTTGGCGAGGCGGTTGGTGTAAATTTCATTCTGCTTGTGCAGCTTCGTGATCTCCTGCGCCTGGAAGCCGGCGCTGGAATTTTCCAACTCATCGAGGTTTTTCTGCAACTGCCGCATCTGGCTTTGCGTGTCGCGCGTCTCGGTAAGGGCGGCGTCCTTCTCGCGGACGGCGCGGAAAAGCAAAATCTCCGCGACGAGCATCAGCGCGAGGCACAGCCAGGCGAACCAGCGTTTCGGGTTCATGGTGCCAGCAGTTTCCGCCTTTGCCGCAAATCGTCAAACAGGAAATGCATCATCCAGCCGCGTAGGCCGGGCGGCGCGCCTTCTCGACCCTCCATCCTCGCATTTGCATTGGCGGCTTGTCGCTCGGATTTTCTCTGCTACCCTCGTCGGCTCAATTGTGAGCATCGCCAAAGAAATCTCCAAGCGCCGCACGTTCGCCATCATCTCG
>PLYV01000253.1 GCA_003151855.1 Limisphaerales bacterium
CATTCGGCTTCGGCGGCGCTGGCGATGCTGTTGGCAACGGTGACGCCGGACGGCCCGGCGGCCTGGCGAAAACGTTCGGCCACGAGTTGATTGACCGGCTGTCCGCCTCCAAACTTTTTCATTTTTTCCGCGAATTCCGCGTCCGCGTCGACGCGAACGAGTTTGATGTCGGTAAAAATGGTGGAACCGCTTTGCATTCCTGTCTTCGTGGCGAACCGGGCGTAATCGCCGGAGGAAAAATCACGCGTGCGGCTGAAAACCAGCCAGCGTTTCGTCCACTGGACGTTTGTGGAATTGATGGTGATGCGGCTGGACTTGAACCATAGGTTGAAACAGCCCCAGCCAATGAACACATCGGAGACGCCCCAGACAATCGGAAACAGCATCGGCGCGCTCGAATGGAGGAGCGCATAAAAAATCCCCGACCACACCAGGAAGAAAGCGGTGAGACCGGCAGCCGTGCCCAGGTTGCGCGCTGCGGGGAAATAAAATTCGCGGCCATTGGAGCCATCAGTGATTTGGATTTTGGAATGTTCATCGCGGCGAAGGTCCTCGACGGGCATTTGCAACGCGGCGGTGGGATCAGTTTCCTCGGTGGCATCCTCGGCGACGGACGCATTGGCAGCTTTGAAAACCGGCACGTCAAACCGCGCGCAAAAATCCGGGCCGGACATCTTGGCCTTGGCTTCCAGCCGCCAGACCACGGCTTCGCTGCCGCGCGCAAAACATTCCGGCTGGTTCGCCGGAATTTTGAAGAATACGGGGATGCCGCTGCGGCCGGGTTCAGGTTCGGGCAGGCCGGCTTCGGGGCGGAAGACCTTTTCATCCTGCCAGAGGATGTTTTCCTGCACATTGTTCCCCTCGCTGGATTGGGAAACGACCCGGCGGATGCAGGATAGTTTCAGGTGCAGGCCGTGTTCCAGCCGGAGGCGCGCGCCGGCCTGGATCAAGCCTTCGAGCGTGCCGCCGAGCGCGCCGGGAATGGCGGCCATCTCAAAGAAACAATCGCCATAACGGCGCTGCGCCTGCAGCCGGCGGATAAGCGCGATGAGAAAACCGAGGCCGACCGCCGGAAACAACAGGACGAACAGCGCCTTGAAATTTCCGTTATGCAGTTCCTTCGGCAGGACGAAAAATGTCATCAGGCCGCCGAAGCCGCCAAAGGCGAGCGCGAAGATGACCATGATTTTCACCGGGATGGTGGCGGTGGATTTGATTTTGCCCGCCGCCCAGTCGGCGCGCTTGAGCCAGGGCTGCGGGTCACGCGGCGGCGCGGCAGCGGATGTTTCCTTGAAAGCCTTGCGAAGACCTCTCACCACGGTGAACACCACGGCCAGTGCCATCAACAGAATAAATCCGCCGAAGATGAATTGCGGAGTCTTGGTAACGTGTCCGCCGTTTGGTTGCGCGTGAAAAGCATCCTTGAAGAACGACCAGAAGAAATTCCCCATGAACGCCAGCGCCAGCACTGCGCCGACGATGGCGATGGCCACCCGCTTTTTGCGTTCGGCCGGTTCCATAAAATTTTATTTCAGGATGGCGTCGAGATGGTCGAGGCAGAACTGCGACCAGGTTTCCATCTGTTCGCGTTTAGCCTTGAGCTCCTCGATGGGGACAAATTCGACCTGGGTGATGACCTGCTCCTTTTTCTTGACCTGCCCCGGCTGGCAGCGCAGCACGTGGATGACGCCAAAATGCACCGAGCCGACCTCGGTGGAATCGTCGTTGATGAGGCCGACGGGAACCGCGTTGAATTCGCCCTGCACGGACAGCTCCTCGCAGACCTCGCGCTTCACGGCGTCCTGAAACGCCTCCATGCCGAAGCTGAAGAGGGTGTGGTCCTCGTCGTTGATGTGGCCGCCGATGCCGATGGAGCCTTTGGCAACGAGCCGCTGTTCGCCGGCTTTCTTGCCGCGCACATAATGCAAAATGTTTTTGCCGTCGGTGATGACGACGTAGGGAATGACCTGTTTGAAGCTTGGATCGGTTTCCGCCTTGGCACGCGGCATGAAATGGTTGTTCTTCGCCTCCAGAATCACGGGCAGATAGCGGTTCACGTCGGCGCTAAACCCTTGAAAGACTCCCAGCTGTTCAAACAGTGATCGGGGAAAAACCAAAACATTCTCGTTTGCGATAGCCATAATGGCGGCAGCATAGCGGACGCGAAAATCGGAAGCCAGAATTTAGGGGCGAAAAACTTTACGCTTTGAAGTTCGCGCGCAAACGCCTTTAATTATCCCATGCCTACGCTTTTAGCCAACGGCGGGCCGGTGATGTGGCTCATCCTCATCGCCGCCGCCACCGCCGCCGTCGTGTTTGTGGAACGCGCGCTGTATTGCCATCGCTCAACCATCAACTCCGCCGAGTTTCTCAATGGCGTCCGCACCGTCATGAAACGCGGCAACGTCGTCGAGGCCATTGCCATCTGCGACGCCACCGCCGGCCCCGTCGCGCGGCTGGTAAAATCCGCCATTCTTAACCGCGAATTCGGCCGCGACCGCGTCCGGGAAGCCGTGGAGGAAGCCGGCCTGACGGAAGTTCCCCGGCTCGAAGAAAAATTGAACCTGCTCGCCACCATTGCGCAGATTGCGCCGCTGCTCGGCTTGTTCGGCACAATGATCGGATTCATTCAGGTGTTCAGCGGTTTGCAGGTGGCGGGACTTTACGCGCACATCGGCGGGGACGACCCGAACTCGCTCGCGACGGGCGCGTTGAAGGCGCTGATCTGCGCCGCCGCCGGCATTGCCGTGGCGATTCCCGCGCACGCCGGCTACAACTACCTCGTCAGTCGCGTGAACAAAATCGTCCTCGACATGGAACGCGCCGCCGCCGAAATCATCAACGTCGTCAGCGAAAGCGGCAACGGCAACGGCAAATGAAATTTCCGCGCTCCGCCAAAATCCTGCGCAGCCAGTTCGACGTCGCGCCGTTCGCGGCGGTGTTTTTTTGCGTGGTGATTCTGCTGCTGCTCGCCATGTTGCTGCCGGTGCCGGGAATACGGATGAGTTTGCAGCCGCCGACCGCCGATGATCTGCCCGGCGTGAACCAGCCGGTTGTCGCCATGGCCGTGGATTCGCAGAACCGCCTTTATTACGAAAACGAAATAAGAAACGAAAGCCAGCTCGCGACCAGTCTGCGGGCGGTTGTTTCCGCCGCGCACGGGCCGTTGACGCTCGTAATCCATGCCGACAAGGCCGTGAGTTACGACGAACTCGCCCACATTGCCTTGCTCGTGCGCCAGCCGGGAATCGGCATCACCAACCTCCTGCTCGCTACCCTGCCTCGCCTCGTGGACGCCCCCGCGAAACCATGAACGCCGCGCCCGCCGAACCGCCCGTCTTTGCCCCGCCGCCGCCGGCAGCCAGCTGGGGCTGGAAAAAATTTCTGCTGGTCTTCCTGCTCGCCGTCGCGGCGCATCTGGCCTTCGTCTTTCTATTCGGCGCAAAAAAAACACCGCCCCGCCGCACGGTAAAAAACGTCCCGGTGTTTCATCTGGCCGACAACGCCAGCGAACTGGTGCGGCTGACCGACCCCACGCTGTTTGCCCGGCCGCACGCGGAGGATTTTCCCGCCGGCCTCATGTCCGTCACGCCCGCCTTGGCGGCGACGGAGTTTCATTGGACCGAAGCCCCGCCGTTTCTAACGAACGATGTGCAAAGTTTGGGCGCGGCGTTCCGCGCGTTCATGCAGACGAACCAGCTGGAAACGCCGCCGTTGAGATTCAAGCCGGAGCCGCAGCTCGCCGCCCCGGCCATCAATCTCGATCCGGGCTTGCCGCAGAATTCCTCGTGGTCGCTTGCCGGCGCACTCGCCGGACGGCGGGTGTTGAATGATGTTTCCGCGCCGTCGCAGTCCGTGAACGACGTCATCGCGCCGAGCCGCGTGCAGTTGCTGGTGTCGCCGGACGGGGATGTGGTCTCCGCCGTGCTCGTGGATGACGGGGAATATGCCGCCACCGACCATTACGCGCCCGCCGACCAGACGGCACTGGCCCTGACGCGCACGTTGCGGTTCGCGCCGGCCGACCAACTGGCGTTCGGCGAAATCATTTTCAACTGGCATACGGTGCCAACCAACGCGCCATGAACATTTCCGCCCTGCTGCTGCTTTACGTTGCGCTGGCGCTGGGGGCGCTGTGCGTGGTGGGGATTTTTTCCGAGCTGCGCCGCCGCCGCTTCGGCCCGGCGCATCCCGAGGACCGCGTGTTCCGCTGTCAGAAATGCGGCAACGTCTATACCGACGACGCCGACGTGGACCGCTCCCGCTGCACCCAATGCGGCAAGCTCAATGAGCCGGTGGAATTTTGAACCGTATTTTCGCTGATTAAATTAGCGGCAATCAGCGCAGAATAGCGATCAGTTGCCCGTCTTCAATTCCACCACGTCGTGCGGGTCGGCTTCGCGTTGGCCGGCGGGGCTGACGCGGATGTAGCGGGCCTTGCTGCGGAGCGCTTCCAGATTCTTCGCGCCGAGATAACCCATGCCGCTCTGGATGCCGCCGATGAGCGTGGCGAGCACGCGGTCCACCGGGCCGCACGCTTCCTTGAGCGCCTCGATGCCTTCGGCGGCCACCTTGCGGGTGGTGTCGGCTTTCTCGTGGCCGTAGCGCGCGGCGCTGCCGGATTTCATCGCGGCCAAACTGCCCATGCCACGGTATTGCTTATACATTTTGCCGCCGATCTCCACGACTTCGCCGGGCGCCTCGGTGCAGCCGGCGAACATGCCGCCGCAGATCACGCCTTGCGCCAGGGTCAGCGCCTTCACGATGTCGCCGGACTTGGTGATGCCGCCGTCGGCGAGGATGGAAACTTTCTTCTTCGCCGCCGCGCGGGAGCAGACGTAAAGCGCGGTCATCTGCGGGATGCCCACGCCGGCCACGATGCGTGTGGTGCAGATGGAGCCGGGCCCTTGCCCGACCTTGATGATGTTCGCGCCGCAGTCGGCGAGATAGTCCACGCCGGACGCGCTGGTGATGTTGCCGGCGATGAGAGGCAGTTTCGGAAACGCGTCGCGCAGCACTTTCACGGTGTCGCCCACGCCCTTGCTGTGGCCGTGCGCGGTGGAGACGGCGATGACATCCACGCCGCGTTCGAGCAGCGCACCGACGTGGCCGAGAATGCGTTCGCGGTCGAGTTCGCCAAAGGCGTTGCGCGTGGCGGAGACGGCGGCGCCGCAGACGAGGCGGAACTGCGCGTCGCGCGCGGGCTTGAACTGCGCCTTGCGCTCCTGCGTGATGCGTTCCACGTCGCTCATGGTGATAAGGCCGTGCAGATGGTCTTCGTCGTCCACCACGAGCAGCTTGTGGATGCCGAGGTGTTCGGTGAAAAATTTGTCGGCACGGGCAATCGGGTCCTTGCCGAGTTCCTTCTTGGTGATGGTGTGAACCTGCTGGCGCGGCGTGAGTGCCTCGGAGACTTTCTTCGTGGCGTAGCGCGGCTTGACGACGTGGCCGGACAGCAGGCCGACGAGTTTGCCCTTGTCATCCACGACGGGGAACGTGCTGAAGCCAAATTTCTTTTCCTCGATCAATTCCAGCACGTCGCCGATGAGCTGGTTGGGCGATATTTTAATCGGGTCCTGAATCAAGCCTTGAACGTGATATTTCACGCGGCTGACTTCGGAGAGTTGCTGCTTCTCCGGCATGTTGTAATGGATGAGGCCGAGGCCGCCGTTGAGGGCCATCGCAATGGCCATGCGCGACTCGGTGACGGTGTCCATGTCGGCGGTGACGATGGGGATGTTCAGTGACAGCGCGTCGGTGAGCCGCGTGTCGAGATGCGTGTCGCGGGGGAGGATTTCCGAGAACAACGTGGCCAGCGTGATGTCGTCATACGTCAGGCCGATTTTGGCGTTGGCCGTGAAGAAAGAATCCGCCGGCTGGTAGAATGTGTCGTCGAGATTGGAATTGCGCGTCGCTGCCATGTCGGAAAATGCCCGGCCAATGGCGGCTTTGGCAAGCAAATTTCAGTGCGGATGCAGATGGTGCAGAATGTGCGGCATTTCCAGTCCGTGTGCCAGCATCAGCTTTTCGTCGCCCAGCAAATCCAGAGTGCGCCCGTCGGCCACAATCTCGCCATGATCCAGAATGATGGAACGCGCGCACAATTCCACGGCCATCTCCAAATCGTGAGTGGCGATCAGCTTCGTCGCGGGTAGCGTCCGCAACATCGTCTTGAATTCGCGCCGGCCGCGCGGGTCGAGGTCGCTGGTCGGCTCGTCGAGCACGAGCACTTTCGGCTCGCACGCCAGCACGCCCGCGAGGCAGGCGCGGCGCTTCTCGCCGTGGCTCAAATGATGCGTGGCGCGATTTTCAAAGCCGGACAACCCGACTTGCGCCAGCGCCTTTTTGACGCGCGCGGCAATTTCATTTTCCGTCAAACCCAGCTGCTGCGGACCGAAGGCCACGTCTTCCGCCACCGTCGGGCAGAACAACTGGTCGTCCGGGTCTTGAAACACCAGCCCGACCTGTCGCCGGATGCTTTCCAGATTTCCGGCGGCGAGCGTTTCCCCGTAAATTTTCACCGCGCCGTCGCCGTTGATTTTTTCCGGCAGCAGCCCGTTCAAGTGCAGCAGTAAGGTGGATTTGCCGGAGCCGTTCGGGCCGAGCAGCGCCACGCACTCGCCCGGCAGCACGCGAAAACTGATGCTGCGCAGCGCTTCCGTGCCGTCGGCATAACGGTATTTCAGGTTGGTGATCTCGATGGCGTTCATCGTTTATTTCCAGCCGCGCGCACACATGGCGTCGTAAATCCGCTCGGCGCGTTCCGAGGCGCGCACAAATAACTGTCCGACGACCGTCGCCAGCGCCTGCCATTGAAAGCGGTGCTGCGGCGTGAACGTGCGGCTCGCGCGGGCGCGACGCATCCGCTCCGCCTCGTCCGCGAGCACGAACAGATACCGGTGCATGAGCGTCAGCGTTGTGATGAACAGCCACGGCACGCGCAACCACTGCAGCACGCGCAGCATCCCGGTGGCGGGCGTGGTCTGGGACAGCAGCAGCGTGACGAGCAGGCACAGATTCGCCTTGGCCATCGCCAGCGCGCAACGCGCCAGGCCGTCCGGCTGGAGCAGCATCAGGCCCGCCACGCCCAGCACCAGCGGCTCCAGCAGCAGCATCCGTTTCAGTAAAAACCACCACGAAATCCGGCTGGCGAAAATCAGCGCGAGCAGCAAAGCCATGACGACCAGCAAAGCCGGCCATTGTCCGCGCGGCATCAAGACCACGGTCAAAATCAGACCCAGCGCGGCGGCCAGCTTGAACCCGACGGGCAACCGGAGCAGGAAACCATGCGCGTGCGGATGGTGGTGCGGAGGATGATGGTGCGCGCCCATGAATTCAGGGTGGTGTTATTAATCCAGTTGACCGTAACATCTTGTTTATTACACTGGATTTTATTCGTAATACTTTAAGCGAAGCCGCTGGTGCGGCAAGAAATTATGCACATCCCCGACGGTTTCCTTGACGCGAAGACGCTCGCTCTCACCGGCGCGCTGTCGGTGGGCGGTCTGGCCGTGGCCGCGCGGCAGGTCAACCGCACGCTGCCGCGCAACAAGATTCCGTTGATGGGGCTGGGCGCGGCGTTTGTTTTCGCGGCGCAGATGCTGAATTTTCCCGTGGCCGGCGGCACGTCGGGCCATCTGCTCGGCGGCGTGCTGGCGGGCGTGCTGCTGGGACCGGGGGCGGCGGCGATCATCATCGCCTGTGTGTTGACGGTGCAGGCCTTGCTGTTCAGTGACGGTGGCGTGCTGGCGCTCGGTGCGAACATTTTCAACATGTCCTTCATCGGTGCGGTGGCCGGCTATGCGATTTATCGTTCCGCGCGAAAGCTCCTGCCCGGCCTGCGCGGGCGCATCACGGCGGTTTTTTTCGCCGCGTGGCTTTCCACTGTGCTGGCAGCGGTGACGTGCGCCGGAGAACTCGCCTTGTCCGGCACGCTGCCGCCGGGCGTGGTTTTCCCGGCAATGGTCATGGTTCACGCCCTGATCGGCATTGGTGAGGGATTGATCACCTCGCTGGTGATTCTGGCTATTGCCCGGACGCGGCCGGATTTGCTCGACCCGGAAAACGCCCCCGCCGCGCGCGGTGCCGGCTGGGAATTTCTGGCGTTTGGCCTGATTATCGCGCTGGGGCTGGCGATGTTTGTTTCGCCCTACGCCTGCTCATGGCCGGATGGACTCGACAAGGTGGCAGAGAAATTTGGTTTTGCCGGCCATGCCGCCACGCTCATCAAGACGTGGATTCCCGATTACAAGATGCCCGGCATCAGTTCGGAAGGCATCGCCACCGCCGTGGCCGGAGCCATCGGCACGCTCATCATGTTCGGCCTCGCCTGCGGAGTCGGGCGCGTGCTGGTGCGGGAAAAGAAGACGGACAGAACGGTCGGTTAGGCCGCCTCGTTTTCAACGAGGGCAAACGCGGATAATTTAACAACGATGTTCTTCATGTTTGGTTTGGTCAATAGTTTCCAAAGTGCCAGGGCTGGCGCACTCCAAATTTGGACGCGGTCGCGGTTGCGGGGCGTTGCTAAAATCACCGGGATGGTCTATAACCACGCGCCATGATAAGCGCGGTTCGACTGATATTTGTGAACAAAACCTTTTTCATTCTCGCCACGGTTTGGCTGGCGGTGACCGCGGCGCGCGCCGATCTGGAAATGGTGCAGCAGGCCAGCGACACGAACGCGCCGTTCCTGGCGACGCTGCGGCTGCACGGTGACAAGCTGCGGCTGGACCAGCAGCAAAACACGAACGGCGGCTTCGTGGTCATCATTGATTTGAACACGCGCGATTCGTTCACGCTGTTGCCGAGGGAAAAGAAGTTTCTGAAGCGATCCGGCGCGGACATCCTGAAAAACCTGGCGCTGGACAAAAAACTTTTCGGCGGCGGCACGAATGCATTGTATCTGCCGCCGGCACCGGCGCAGGCCACGGGACGCAGCGAGCGGGTCGGCGGCTACGACGCGGAAATTTATTCGTGGTCGGGCGCGGGCGGGGCGACGCAGACGCTGTGGGTGGCGAAGGATTTTCCCGATTACGAAAAAATCCGCACCGAGCTGGCGAAGCTCGACCGTTTCAACGTCGCGGGGCCGCATCCGGGCGCGCAGCCGGAGTTAAGCCCGCTGTCCGGCATGGTGGTGCAGACTGAAACGGCGGTGGGCGGCCGCAAAATAAAAATCCGGCTGGTGTCGGCCAAGACCGCGCCGCTGGACGCGGAGTTGTTTGCGGTGCCGGCGGATTATTCACCGTGGGAGCCGCCGAAGCAAAATCCCGCCAAATGATTTTCCCCCGCCGTCACTTTCGCATCAGCCTGAGATGGCGGTAGCCGACGAGGCGTCGGTTTTTCTCGTCCCACAGCCGGTAGCTGATGGTCTTGAGGCTGCCGAGCAATGTGATGGGTTTCACCTGTTGGAACAGCGGGTCGGCGCGATGGCATTTTTCCAGATGATAATTCGGGATGCGCGGGCTTAAATGGTGGATGTGGTGGTAGCCGATGTTGCCGGTGAACCATTGCAGGATGCGCGGGAGCTGGTAGAACGAACTGCCCTGCAACGCCGCCGCCGTGTAGCTCCAGTTGTCGCCGCGTTCCCAATAAACGTCCTCGAACTGGTGCTGGACATAAAACATCCATACGCCCGCACCGCCCGCGACCATGATGATGAGGAACTGGATGATGAGATAATCCCAGACGCCGAAGAACGAGATGAACGCGATCATCATCGCCAGCAGCGCAGCGTCCATGGCATAGACGGAATGGCGTTCGCGCCGACTGGCCTTGAGCGCGGGCACGCGCTGGATGAAGATGAACAGCATCAGCGGCGCGATGACGAACAGCACGATGGGATTGCGCGCGAGCCGGTAGGCGAATTTTTTCCAGCGCGAGGCTTCGAGATATTCCTGCACGGTCATCGTCCACACGTCGCCGGTGCCGCGCCGGTCGAGGTCGCCCGCGCTGCTGTGGTGGATGTTGTGTTCCCAGCGCCAGTGAAAATAGGGCGTGAAGGTCAGCAGCCCGGTCAGGAAACCGACCACGTCGTTGGCAATGCTCGACTTGAAGAACGAGCCGTGGCAGCAGTCATGGAAAATGATGAATGCGCGCACCAGAAAACCGCCCGCAAGAATGGCCAGCGGCACCACCAGCCACCACGAGATGTCGCGACACAAATACATCAGATACCACAGCCCGGCGTAGGGGACGAGCGTGTTGGCGATCTGCCACAGCGCCCGCCCGGTGGAGGGCACCTGGTATTTCGCGACAATCTCCTTCCACACTTCGACGGGTGGATGGGGCGGGGCGCTGGCGGAAACGGAATCGGTGTTCATGTTTAACAGTAACCCGCCGGGCTGAATCGTCAAACGCCGCAGTCGGTTTGGCGGCGCGTGGTCGAACGCGGGCAGGGCGGCGCACAGTATGCCACGGAATCCATTCGTGAAAAGTCATTTCACCGGGGCGTGGAAAAATATTTCAAAAAAAATCCGCCTCGCGCGGCGGGCGGCTTCCTGCTATCCACGCGGCATGGCGGACGACTCGTTCAAGGAATTTGTGCTCGATCAATTGAGCGCGCTGCCGGACGTGCGGGCGCGGGCGATGTTTGGCGCGCACGGCTTGTATCAGGGCGAAAACTTTTTCGCCATCCTCGACGAGGGCCGGTTGTTCTTCAAGACCGACGCTGCCACGGAAAAGGATTTTACCGCGCGTGGCATGGGGCCGTTCATCTACGAATCGAAAGGCAAGACGCTCACGATGGGCTACCACGAGGTGCCGCCGGAAATTTTGGAACAGCCGCTCGAATTGGTGCAGTGGGCGCGGCGCGCAATCGCGCTGGCGGCACAAAAGAAAAAGGCCGTCCGGAGACGGCCTTGAAGAATTAAAACCGGTTCACGCCTTTTTCTTGGCGCCGATCTTCGCCTTGACGGCGATTTTCTTGCGTTTCTGGTAGGCTTTGCGGCGTTTCTTGTGTTCTGCTTTGTTGTATTGTTTTCCCATAGGATTTTTTTTATTGTCTTCGCTGTTGCGATTTTGCCCACTATGAATTTTTACCCGCGCGGTTTCAATCTTTATTTGCTCGGCGTGGCCGTCCTGCTGGCGGCGGCGTGCGGCTGCGAATCCTTCAGCAAGAAGGACCGGCACGTCGCCATGCTCCGCATCCACATCGAGAATCGCGCGCAACTTCCCGGCTCCAGTCTCGGCAAGACCGTCACCGTGCTGCGCGCGGTCCCGGTGGAAGTGACCATTGATGCCAACCCGGTTCTGACCGAGGCCGACATCGTTTCGGCCGAGTTGCTGGACACGCCCGGCGGCATCGCCGTGCAGGTGCATTTCGACGAAACCGCCACGCTCACGTTGGAACAATACACCTCCGCCTATGCCGGCAAGCATTTTGCCATCTTTGGCCAGTGGACGGAAAAAGTTGCCGACAGCCGCTGGCTGGCCGCGCCGATTATCAACCACCGCAGCGCCGGCGGCACGCTGGCCTTCACGCCAGACTGCTCGCCGGAGGAGGCGCGGCAGCTCGTTGTCGGCCTGAACAACATGGCCAAGAAAATGGGGCAGTTGAAATCCGAATCCAAATGAAATTTTCCGCCGTGTCCCGGTTCGCGCTCGCCGGGTTTTTGAGCAGCGCCTTCATCGTTGCCGCGCAATCGCCGTTCCAGTTTCCCACCGCCAACCGCGCGCTGTATGAAACCGGCGGCGACCCGAAGTTCCTTGCGTCCACCTCGCCCGACCGTTCGTGGACGACCGGCAGCTTCGGCTGCGTGCGCACGGATGGCTGGCAGATGCACGAGGGCCTCGACATCCGCAGCCTGCAACACGACCGGCGCGGCGAGCCGACCGATCCCGTGCTGGCCACCGCCGACGGCACCGTGATGTATGCCACCGGCAAGGCCGGCCTTTCCAACTACGGAAAATACATTGTCATCCGCCACCTCATCGACGGCATCGAGATTTATTCGCTCTACGGCCACTTGAGCGAAATCGCGCCCGGCATCACCGCCGGCAAGGCGGTTCACGCGGGCGAAACCATCGCCACGATGGGGCGCACCGGCCAGTCCATCGCCAAGGACCGCGCGCATGTCCACTACGAGCTGAACGTGTTTGTGAACGACAATTTCTCCGCGTGGTTCCGCAAGAACATGCCGGGCGAACGCAACGACCACGGCATCTGGAACGGCCAGAACCTCGACGGCCTCGACCCGCGTGACATCCTGCTCGCGGAACACGACCCGGCGAAGCCGTTCAATCTGGCCACGTTCATCCGCAGCCAGACGGAACTCTGCCGCGTCGTTGTGCGCGCCACGAATTTTTCCTACCTCAAGCGTTACGCGCCGCTGGTTTTGAAAAATCCCAAGGCGGAAAAAGAGGGCGTCGCCGGCTACGAAATTGCGCTCAACTACAACGGCGTCGCCTTCGCGCTCATGCCGCGCGCGGCGTCCGAGATCAAGGGCGCGGGCAAAATCTCATTGCTCTCCGTGAACGAGACCGAGCAGAAGGCGCATCCGTGCCGCCGGCTCGTCATCCAGAAGGGCAGCCGCTGGCAACTCACCGAAAAAGGGCTGCGCGAGGTCGAGATGCTGATTTATTAAGTCGGAGGATTGGTTTTGCTTTCTGTTGCGCGACCTTGGGATTGAAGCGCCCGTCGCCGGATGGTAAAAATTTGGCTGGCGTCGCCGCCGTGTCTTTGCTACATAATCACCACATCCAATTATGGGATCACTGAAAAAACGCCGTAAGGCAAAAATCAACAAACATAAACGGCGCAAGAAGCTGCGCTTGAA
>PLYV01000055.1:0-14032 GCA_003151855.1 Limisphaerales bacterium
CGGCGGCCATTCGTTATTGGCCGTCAGATTGGTCAATGAAATCAAGCGACAGTTGTCTTTTGATCTGCCGATTCGGATGGTGTTCCAGCATCCGACGATTCAGGAACTGGCCAAAGTATTGCCGGAGCAAAAAAGCACCGACCGCCGGCCCGAGTTGATCCAGCTCCAGCTAGGCACCGCCGGCCCGGAGCTTTTTTTCCTGATTGATGAGGGCAGCCTCGGCCTGCTCAAGCTCGCGCATTTTCTCGACAAAGATCTGCGCCTGTATGCCTCGGTGGTGCCGATTCCCGAAACCACGTTGCGCGCGGCGGCGAAAAAGGATTTTCCCGCGCTGCCCCGCATGGAGGAGTGGGCCGCGAAACACGTTGCGCTCATTCGCAGCCGCAAAATCACCGGCCCCATCCGCCTCGCGGGCCATTGTTTCGGCGGGATGCTCGCCTTCGAGGTTGCCCGGCAGTTGCAGGCCGCCGGCGTCCGGGTGGAAACCGTGTTGCTGCTCGACACCTGGATGACGATGCCGACTTTCTGGGGCGTGAAAAAGGCGTGGGTGGGCGAGCACTTCGGTAAACTTTTCCGGCAAGGCCCGAAATATCTCTGGCGCAAAAGCCGCCGCCGGATTGACATCGAAAAAAAGGAGCTGACCTCCCGCTTCGACCTCGCCTTCAGCGACGATTTCAACCTGCAGATTCCGTGGGCCATCATCGCCCGGATTTACCGGCACGCCTTGCAGGGCTACCGGCCGGAGCCGCTGGCGACCCGGGGAATATTGTTCATCTCGCAGGACGACTGGATGTCGAACGCCTTCCGGCCGCAGGACAACACGCTCGGTGCCGGCCGTGTTTTTGGCGGCGGCGTGGAAGTGGTGGGCGTGCCCGGCAACCATGTGACTGTGCTGAACGAGACGCACCTGCCGGCTCTCGCCGAACACTACAACCGGAATCTGAAACCGTCACCATGAGCGCGCCGCCGCCGGTCGCCTGGCGCGAAATTTCCGAAATCCCGCTCGTCGCCCCGCCGGAAATTCACGTCTGGCGGATTAACCTCATTCGCCCGTCCAAGGAAATTGCGCGGCTGCAGGAAATGTTGTCCGACGATGAAAAACAACAGTCAGCGCGCTTTCATTTCGCCCATGACCAGAGGCGTTTCATCGTTCGCCGCGCCGTTTTGCGGCAATTGCTGGCCGTCCAGCTTGGCCTGCACCCGGAAGAAATCAAAATTGATTCCGCCAATTTTCAAAAACCGAAAATTGCCGCCCCGCAAAATTCTGACGGGCTGCGGTTTAGTTGCAGCCATTCCGCCGACTGGGCGCTGATTGCCCTCGCGCAAAATCGCGACGTGGGCGTGGATGTGGAACAGCACCGGCCCCTGCCCGACGCCGGCGACCTGGCGCGGAATTTTTTCTCGGATTTTGAAATCGCCGAATTTGAGCGCCTGCCCGAACCGGCGCGAACGGAAGGATTTTTCAACTGCTGGACGCGCAAGGAAGCGTTTGTGAAAGCCATCGGCCTCGGGCTGGCGTATCCGCTCAAAAAATTTTCCGTCACGCTGGCGCCGGGCCGGCCCGCCGCGCTGGTGGATACAGCCGGCGATTCCGCCGCGCGCAAAAATTGGCTCATGGCTTCCTTGGACGTTGCGCCCGCCCATTCGGCGGCGCTGGTTTTTGAGGCCGGGCCGTCGGCCATCCGCTGTTTTGAATGGCATTGATGGTTGTTGCTATCGTCAATCGCGCCAGAAGGATTATTTGGAGCGTGGCAGCAATGAAAGCGTTTGTCTGGGTGTGCTAAAGAACCGCGTGATCGTCAGTCACAATGGGAAAACTTTGAATTTCAGCGCAGACCGAGGCGATGTATTTTCAGCCAACGTTCCGCCGTCAAATAATCCGGGCATAAACGCTCCACTTCTTGCCAAAACTGGTCGGAATGATTCATCTGCCGGCGGTGCGCCAGTTCGTGCAAAATGATGTAGTCGCGCACAAAATCTGGTGTCTGAATCAACCGCCAGTTCAATGAAATCGTGCCTCTCCGCGAACAGGAACCCCACCGCGACTTCTGGTTTCTGACGGACACGCGCGAAATTTCAATGCCGTGAAGTGCTGCCAACTCCATGGCTTTCACCGGAAGTTCTTGTTGAGCGAGTTTGCGGAGATGTTTTTGAATCGCCGGCCTCAAATCCACAGACACATTGCGGAGGGTCAAAAACTCTGGGCCAAACCGAATCTGGCCCGCTGTCTCAACCTCAATCTTGACCCGCTCGCCCCGAAAATAAATCTCGTTTCCCAGCTTCCATTCAGTCGAGGTTTTGGGCTGCGATTCCAACTTCTGAATTTGTTGTTCCAGCCAGCCGATGTTTCTGGCTAAAAAATCCTTGGCCGTGGAAATCGAGCCGCTTCTGGGGACGGTGACCCGAGCAACCCCGTCAGATCTCAAGCGCAGCAGATAACGGCGGGCTTTGGGATTATGCACGAACAGCAGCGGCACCGACCTGGCACCGACTTGAATAGAGTCGGGCTTGGGCAGGCTGGGTTTTAATCTGAAGAAACGGTCAAACATTTGTGAACGTCTTTCCCTCCATTAAAGCAATGACTTTACCACGGTCTGATGGAGCAGGTTTTTAACTTCAATGTGCTCCGGGATGACATTTTTTTGAACAAGGGTTTTCAGTAAAGCATCGAGCCATTCACGTGACACCTCAATTGCGCCAAGCTCGAACACTGGATTTTTGCCCTCTGTCTGCAAAAGCCGAAAGTTTGAAATCTTGATCTGGATGCCTTCCTTTTCCCCCTTCAAATCAAGATCCGCACTGATGATCCTGTTTTCTTTGTTGATTTCCAGCACTGTCATCTTCCCGTATTTCTTCAAAACGCCGCTGTTGATTTCTGCCCTGACTTTTTGGATTTGCGCTCCCCTCGGCAACATCCTGAAAAAGATAATTTTAAACGTATCCACCAATCCGTCGCTGGCTTTGAATAAATCTGAAAATTGCATGGGGTTCAATATGGGTGTGGCCAAGGTTTGCGGCAAGTCTCCCATTGCTCAAGACAAGATGGTGGCGTGGAATTGAGAAAAAAAGGATTTGGCCTTTGGACTGAATCTTTTTTAGGTATTTGTCATTACAGCGGTTGACAGAATATATCTTCTCTGTTAAATCGCCTTATGCAAATCGAAAGCTTAAAGGTGTTTTGCGATCTCGTGGACTCAGAGAGCTTCACCAAAGCCGCCGAAATCAACGGAGTCACTCAGTCCGCCGTCAGCCAGCAAATAGGTGCGCTGGAACGCACTTTCAAATCATTGCTCATCGAACGCAGTAAAATACGATTCCGGCTCACCCGCGAAGGCCAGGTCGTTTATGATTACAGCAAGCAAATCCTGGCTCATTATCGCTCCCTGGATCACCGGATTCAGGAGTTGAAGGACATCATCTCCGGCACCATTGAACTGGCGACGATTTATTCCATCGGCCTGCATGATCTCCCACAGTATCTCAAGAAATTCATGCAGGCTTACCCCACCGTGCATGTCCACGTCGAGTATCGCAACGCCAGCCAAGTTTATGAGGATGTGGTGGGCAATGTTGCCGATTTGGGACTCATCGCCTATCCCATAAAGGATCCGAAGCTGGAAATCATTCCATTACGCAAAGAGCCTCTGGTGTTGATCTGTAATCCCCAACATCCCTTTGCCAGAGAGAAATCCATCATGCTCAAGGCGCTGGATGGGCAATCGTTCATCAGTTTCGATCCGGACACCCCAACGCGCAAAGCCCTGGACCGAATCCTGAGGCAGCATCGCGTGGAAGTTAAGCACACCATGGAATTCGACAATGTTGAGACCGTAAAACGCGCGGTGGAAATCGACACCGGCATCTCCATTGTTCCGCAAAGCACGGTGAAACAAGAAATTGACAAGAAGACGTTGGCTTTGGTGGAAATAACGGATGGCCAGTTTTTTAGGCCCACAGCCGCAATCTATAAAAGAAACCGGGTGTTGTCGCCGGCCATCAAGCAGTTTCTTGCGATTCTAAAAGGTGAGGCTTGTTGAATGGGTTGCTCACAGGAAGTTGTGCAGTTCCACCTGATCACCCTTGGCCAGCGCTTTGGAAATGTAGGTGGATAACTGGCGGTAAAAGCCGGAGAAAAACAGCTTTGAATAACTTCAAAACAAGTTGGAAAAACTTGAACCTGTTGTTGTCCTCCAGTCAAGCTGGAGGAATGGTGCGCGCTGCAGGTTTCGAACCTGCGACCCCTACCGTGTGAAGGTAATGCTCTACCACTGAGCTAAGCGCGCAAAAACTGGCGAATTTGCCCCAAAAAACCGTTCGCAAGCGGACAAGAGACTAGCGGGCACCGCCAGTTGTGGCAAGATTTTTCAGGGCGGGCCGAACTGCGCGACGGAGGCAGGCTGGCTCATTTCCATTCAAAATCATGCACGCCCTTGATTTTTCCGGCGGTCAGAAGCAGGTGGTGTCGCCGCTGCATCTCTGGTGCGTGACTGATACCAACTGCGGGTTGAACGCCTGGAAGTTTTGAGCCCTGACGACAGGGACAAACTTAAATTGCCGTGAGCGTGGGATTTGTCGTAACTTGTGGTTTGCCAACACAGTCTGCATTGGCGATCAAATTATCAATTTTATGTCGGAAAAATCAAACGGCGGCAAAGGCAAGTGGATTCTGCTCGCGGCAGTGCTCGTGGCGGGCGCAGGCGGCTATTTTTATTTCCACCACGGCGGCAGCGAAAAAATGAGCTACAACACCGTGGCGGTGACGCGCGGCGAACTCACCGCAACAGTCACGGCGACGGGCACGCTGAACCCGGTGGTGAACGTGACGGTCGGCAGCCAGGTGTCGGGCCGCATCAGCAAATTGTATGTGGATTACAATTCACCGGTGACGAAAGGCGAGGTGCTGGCGGAAATTGATCCCGCGACTTATCAGGCCGCCGTTGAGCAGGCCGATGCCGACCTCGCGAACGCGAAGGCGAACCTGGAACTACAGCAGGCACAATTCGAGCGCAACGCGGAGCTGTTCACAAACAAGCTGGTTTCAGGCTCGGACTACGACACCGCAGTCGCCACCTTGGATGAAGCCAAGGCGATGGTGAAAATCAAGGAGGCGTCGCTCAACAATTCGAAGGTGAACCTGAATTATTGCAAAATCGTCTCGCCGGTGGACGGCGTAGTGATCCAGCGCGCGGTGGAACTCGGCCAGACGGTCGCCTCCAGCTTCAACACGCCGACGATTTTCCAGATCGCGAACGACCTGACCAAGATGCAGATTGACTCGAACGTGGCCGAGGCGGACATCGGCGGCGTGGTGGAGGGCCAGAGCGTGGAGTTCGGTGTGGACGCGTATCCGCTGCGGACGTTCCACGGGACGGTCGCGCAGGTGCGCAACTCGCCGATCACCGTCAACAACGTGGTCACCTACGACACCGTCATCAGCGTGACCAACGCGGATTACAAATTGAAACCGGGCATGACGGCGAACGTCTCCGTCATCACCGCGCAGCGGGAAGAGGCGTTGAAAATTTCCAACGTCGCGTTGCGTTTCCGTCCGCCGGACAATGCGGTGGTGCTGACCAACACGGTCGCCAGCGGTGCCGGCACCAACGAGGTCGCCGGCGGCAAAGGTCCGCGCAAGGGCAAGGGCAACCGCGGCGTCCGCACGGTTTATGTCCTCGCCGGCGATGAAAGCGCGCCGCAGTTAAAGGCGGTGCCGGTCAAGACCGGTATCACCGACGGCATTTTCACCGAAGTCGTGGACGGCTTGAAGGAAGGCGACAAGATCGTCTCCGGCGTCGTGCAGGCCGACGCGCAAAATTCCACCACGTCCACGTCCAGCCCGTTCGGCGGCGGATTCCCAAGACGATAAATTTCATCCTCATCTCATCGTCATTCTCTTGGATCAAATTTGAGGATGAACATGAGGAAGAGGATGACGATGATTACGAAATGCAACCCGTTATCAAACTTGCCGAAATCCACAAGGTTTACCACACCGGTGAAGTGGACGTCCACGCCGTGCGCGGTGTGTCGCTGGATATTTTGCCCGGCGAATTCGTCGCCGTCATGGGTTCCAGCGGCTCCGGCAAAAGCACGCTGATGAACATGATCGGCTGTCTGGACCGGCCGACGGGCGGGACATATTTTCTCGATGGCCTGGACGTTTCCACGCTCGACCGCGATCAGTGCGCGAAAATCCGCAATGCCAAGATCGGCTTTGTTTTCCAGGGCTTCAACCTGCTCTCGCGCACGACGGCGCTGGAAAATGTCGAGATGCCGATGCTTTACAACCACGCGCACCTGCCGGCGGCGGAGCAAAAAAAACGCGCCCAAAACTCTTTGGAACTCGTCGGCCTCGCGCAGCGCGCCGACCACAAGCCGAACCAGCTTTCCGGCGGCCAGCAGCAGCGCGTGGCAATCGCCCGCGCGCTGGTGAACCAGCCGTCGCTGCTGCTCGCCGACGAGCCGACTGGCAACCTCGACAGCCAGACGAGCATCGAGATCATGGGCGTGTTCCAGAAGCTGAACGACGCCGGCATCACCATTGTCATGGTCACGCACGAACTCGACATTGCGCGCTACACCCGGCGCACGGTGATCCTGCGCGACGGGAAAATCCTGACGGACGAGCCGGTGCGCGACCGGTTGAACGCGGAGACGGAATTGAAAAACCTCAAACAGGCGCAGGAGGCGGTGAGACTCGCATGAGAATTTTAGCCCCCTTCAAGCTCGCCGCCCGCGCGCTGCGCCGGAACAAGATGCGTTCGCTGCTGACGATGCTGGGCGTCATCATCGGCGTCGGCTCGGTCATCGCGTCGGTCAGCATCACGACCGGCGCGTCCAAGCAGGTCGAGGACAAGGTGGCCAGCCTCGGCCAGAATGTCGTCACGGTTTTCTCCGGCAATTTCACCAGCGGCGGCATGCGCGGCGGCTGGGGCAGCGCGCCGACCTTGACGGTGGAAGACACGACGGCCATCAAAAATGAAGTCGCGAACGTCGTGGCCGTCAGCCCGGAAGTGCGCGACCGGATGCAGATTCTCGCGAACGGTTTGAACTGGAACACGCAGATCCAAGGCGAGTCGCCGGATTATCCGCAGATCCGCGACTGGGACATCGCCAACGGCGCAATGTTCACCGACGCGGACGTGCGCAGCATCGCCAAGGTCGCGGTCATCGGCAAGACGGTGGTGGACCAGTTATTCATCAACCAGGACCCGGTCGGCGAAACGCTGATCATCCGCAACATCCCGTTCAAGGTCGTCGGCGTGCTGGAATCCAAAGGATTCAATCTGTTCGGCCAGGATCAGGACGACATCGTGATCATTCCCTACACGAGCCACATGCGGCGCATCACCAAGCGGATATTTGTGAATTCCATCATGGTGCAGGCCGCCAGCAAAGATGCCATCAACCAGGTGCAGGACGACATCACCACGCTGTTGCGCGACCGGCACAAAAGCGCGGAACAGGATTTCACCGTGCGGACGCAATTGGAACTGATGGCGATGGCCACCTCGACCACGCGCATCATGTCCGTGCTGCTCGGCGCCATCGCCAGCGTTTCACTCATCGTCGGCGGCATCGGCATCATGAACATCATGCTCGTCAGCGTCACCGAGCGGACGCGCGAAATCGGCATCCGCATGGCCGTCGGTGCACGCGGGCGCGACATCCTGATCCAATTTCTGATCGAAGCCGTGACGTTGAGCGCGGTCGGCGGCATCATGGGCATTGCGCTCGGCATGGCGGCGGCGAAAATCACCTCGCACTTCACCGGCTGGCCGACGCTCACGCCGTATGCGTGGATCGGCATCGCGTGCGTCTCCAGCGCGGGCATCGGCATCGTCTCCGGTTTTTATCCCGCGTGGAAAGCTTCCCGGCTCGACCCGATTGAGGCTTTGCGCTACGAATAAGCCGTGGTCGCTGAACTTCTCTCCACCCATACGTCGTCGCTTTTCCAAAAAGCAGTCCGTCGCGCCGCCGAATTGCTGCGCGCCGGCGAAGTCGTGGCGCTGCCGACGGAAACGGTTTACGGCCTCGCTGCGAATGCGCTGGATGAGAAAGCCGTCGCGAAAATTTTCCAGATCAAAGGACGGCCGGCCCACAATCCCATCATCGTCCATGTCGCGAGTAACGCGATGGCAAAAAACTGCGTTGCCAATTTTCCGGAGTCTGCGGAAAAATTGTCCAAATCCTTCTGGCCGGGACCGCTGACATTGGTGCTGCCGCGCGCAAAAAACATTCCCGATGCCGTCACCGCCGGCGGCGAAACGGTGGGCGTGCGCTGGCCAAGCCATCCGTTCATGCAGGCGGTGATTCGTGAATGCGGTTTTCCACTGGCCGCGCCTAGCGCAAACCTGTCCAACCAGATTTCGCCGACCAACGCGGAGCATGTCCGCGCACAGCTCGGCGGGAAAATTCCGCTCATCGTTGACGGCGGCCAGTCGCAGGTCGGCATCGAATCCACGGTGCTGGATTTAACGGTGGTGCCGGCGCGGATTTTGCGGCCGGGAATGATCCACGCGGAGTCGCTGGCGGCGGTGGGATTGCCGATTGCCGATTGCCGATTGCCGATTGAAGAACACGCGTTGAAAAGTCCCGGCCAGTTGAAAAAGCATTATTCGCCGAAGGCAAAGCTGGTGGTGCTCGGTTGGAAAGATGACGCGGACTTGAAATTTCAAATTTCAAATTTCAAATTTCAAATTTCCGATTGCCGGGTCATCGCGCATTCCGTAATTCCGGCGGGCTTTGGCGCGGCGAACGTGAGCGTGATTCCGCACGACGCGGAGGCGTTTGCGCGGGCGCTTTACGCGGAACTGCACCGCGGCGACGCGGCGGACGCGAAGCTGATCATTGTCGAAGCACCACCGGATTTGCCGGAGTGGTCAGGCATCGCCGACCGGTTGCGGCGCGCGGCGGCGTGACGGAAATTATTCTGTTTCCCAGCGCTGCCGGTCGGTGAGGAACAGGCCGGACATGAGTCCGTAGGCTCCGAAATTCAAGGGAAACTGTCGGGCTTTTTTTAGCGCAGCTAGTTTGGCGGCATCTTTAGACAGGGTGATCCTGCCCCAAGTATCCGCCGCACTTTCTTGCCTTACTATTTTTTCAGGAGCAATTCGCTCATATACGAAGCCATACCAACTATCCAACCCGCCTTGGATACATTGAGAAAGGAGTTTTCCATCGAGTGTTTCTAGCGTGAGGTAAAGGGCGCGCACCTGCTTGACGTAGTCGTTGAACAGGAAAAATTCATATTGCGAATTGATGGTGATCCAGGCGCATTGGCGGTCGCCATACCAGGCCACGGCCCATGGAATGTCGCTCATCATCAGCTCATCCGGGCGCATCCAGCCGGAGACCTTCTGGATTTCCGGCGGGTAATACGGCGGATAGGCGACGGGGGAAACCTTCGGCGGCAGCAAGTTGGTGATGAACGCCTCGCAGGCCACCAGAGCCATCAGGACGATGATGACCAGGCGCGCCTGTGGCGACGGCGTGTTCATCTGGTTCAGCAGCGTCAGGAAAAAGGCGACGGCGAAAATCACCACGAGCGGCGTGAGCAGCACGAGCAGGTTTTCTGAATTGATCTCCGGCGAGATGGCGGAAAGCTGCGTCCGGCCCAATGACTGCACGACTACAAACACACCGAGGCACATCAACGTGAAGTAGCGCAGCCGCCGGGCGGCGACATTCTGCAACCCCAGCAGCAGCCCGGCGAAGAACAGCACGGCCACCCAACTGCCGCCGATGTGCAACAGGTCGTCCTGCAAAATGAACCGGGTGTTCACCAGAAATTTGCTCAAGTAGGGCCGCACCCAGTAGGCCGAGGCCAGGTCGGGATTCACCGACTGCATCAGCCGCGAACCGGGAAAGGCAAACGTCCCTTCCACCACGGCATAACCGGCGGTGCCGAAGAGCGTGCCGCTGACGGAAAGATTGCGGATGAGCCACGGGGCCACCGCCAGGCCAAACGCCAGAAACGCGGCCACCGCCAGACCCGGCCGCCGCACGCCGCCAAAGAGCGTCATATAAATTGCCACCGGCACAATCACCCAGCCGAACGCATAGCGCGTCAACATTCCCGTCCCGACCAGCACGCCGGCGGTGACGGCCAGCAGGAACATTTTTTTGACCGGCGGCGCCTCGGTGTGGCCCAGTTCCTCAATTTTCAGCAGGCACCACACCAGTCCCAGGAAAATCACGAGCAACAGCAGCGTGGACTGGCCAGAGATGCTGAATTTCCACAGTTCGTCCGCGCCGAGGGTCAGCACCGCCGCCAGCCAGGCCGCCGGCGCGCCGAACAGCTTTTTGGTGATCAAAAAAGTCAGCGCCACCACCGCCAGCAGCAGCGCCTGATTTAGCAGGGCAATGAGGAATTCCGGCGAGTAACGCAGGAACCGTCCGCCTTCCGTCCAAAACGGTTTGCGCGTCTCCACCTTCCATTCCGGCTGCCAGAGCTTCATCAGGCCCGCCAGCACGGTCGGATACACTGGCGGATTGGCGAGGTCGGGATGTGCGCTGTTGAGTTCCGCGAAATCCACCGCGTTGGTCAACTGGAGTTCACCGATGTGCTGGTCGTGGTTGTGCTTGGAAATCAGAAATACGCTGAATGGCCGGATGAAATCCGTGGTGTAGCCTTTGCCTTCGGCCACGTTGCGCGCCACCTGCGCCGCGTCCATCGCCTCCGGCGAGTTGAACCCGCGATACTCCGTCAGGTCGTAAAGCACCGCCAGCCCGATGACCGCCACGGCCAGCGGCAGCAGTTGCAGCCAGCGCGAAAAGCGTCCGACTTCAAGTGTGTGGATCAGGTGCTGGAGCTTTTCCGAAATCATCATAATTCAAAATCCTTCCAAGTGATATTCGTGCAGCTTGCGATGGAACGTCCGCCGGCTCATGCCGATTTTTTTGGCCGCGTGCGTGCGGTTGCCGTCGGTCTCTTTCAGCGCGCGGATGATCAATTGCTTCTCCGCATCTTTCACGGTCAAATCTTTTCCGGCAAGAATTTTCGGTTCGACCGCGCCGCCGTGCCGCACCGACGGCGGCAAATCCCGCAGCGTCACGCGCTCGCCCCGGCTCAACACCACCGCGTGCTCGATGGCTGTGCGCAGCTCGCGCACGTTGCCCGGCCAGGAGAAATTCATCAGCGCTTCGAGCGCGTCCGCCGTGAAGTCGTTCACGGCTTTTCCGTTTTCCTTGGCGAACTCGCGCAGGAAACTTTGCGCCAGCAGCGGAATGTCGCCGCTCCGCTCGCGCAACGGCGGCAGTTCAATCTCTACCACGCGCAGCCGGAAAAACAGATCCTCGCGAAATTTCCCGGCCTTCACCAGCTCTTCCAGATTCTTGTTCGTCGCCGCGACGAGCCGGATGTCCGCCGTCAAAGTTTTGTTGGAACCGACGCGCTCGAAAGTCCGTTCACCAAGAAAGCGCAGCAGCTTCACCTGAATGGTCGCGTCAATCTCACCGATCTCGTCCAGGAAAAGGGTTCCGCCTTGCGCCTGCTCGAACCGGCCGATGCGCCGCTCATGCGCGCCGGTGAACGCGCCGCGCTCGTGGCCAAACAGCTCGCTTTCCAGCAGCGTCGGCGCCAGCGCCGCGCAATGCACGGTGACGAACGGCAGCTTGGCACGCGGACTCAACTGGTGCAGCGCCTTCGCGATGAGTTCCTTGCCGGTGCCACTTTCGCCCAGCACCAGCACCGTCGCGCGCGTCGGCGCGACCTGCTGGACCACCTCGAAAATCTCCGTCATCACCGGCGACTGGCCAATGATGTTTTCCAGACCGAACTTGGCGTCGAGCTGTTTGCGCAGCGAAACATTTTCCACTTCCAACGTCTGCTGTTTCAGAGCGCGGGCGATGCGCATTTCCAGCTCATCAATCTGCAAACGGCCTTTGGCAATATAATCGTCCGCGCCGCGTTTCATCGCGTCCACCGCCAGTTCTTCCGAGCCGTAAGCGGTCATCAAAATGCACACCGGTGGCTTCGGCAGCGACTTGGCACGCGAAATCAATTTCATGCCGTCCTCGTTGGGCAGCCGGAAATCCGTCAGCATCACGTCAAAATTTTCCGACTCCAAAAGATTCATCGCCGCCTTCGCATCCTCGGCGATATAAACATCGTAACGCTCCTCCAGCGCGGCGCGCAAACCTTCGCGCGTCGTCTTCTCATCATCCACGATAAGCAATGTCGGCTTCATGATTTTTTATTTTCCAACAGGCGCGGCTTGCGTTCGTGCAGCGGCAGCCACACGCGAAACGTCGTGCCTTTGCCGACGTTGCTTTCCAGCTCGATGCGGCCGTTGTGCGCGCGGACGATGCGCTGGACAATCATCAGGCCGAGGCCGCTGCCTTTTTTCTTGGTGGTGTAAAACGGTTCGAAAATGCGGTTGAGCTGCTCCTGCGGAATGCCACCGCCGGTGTCGGCCACGCTCACCCACACGGCGTCGCTGTTTTCGCCGGTCTGGAGCGTCAGCGTGCCGCCGGTGGTCATCGCTTGCGACGCGTTTTTCACGAGGTTCACCAGCACCTGCTGGATTTGCGTGGCGTCGATCGGCGTCGCCGTCAACTGTCGCGCCAGTTTCGTCTTGATGGCGATGCCGCGGTTCTCGATTTCCGGCCGCAGCAAATCCACCGTTTTCTCCACCACGTCGTTCAACGAACAAATTTTCATCTGCAACGGCGCGGGGCGGATGGCACCAAGGAATTGCGTGACGATGTAATCCAGCCGGTGAATCTCACCTTTGGCCACGTCGAGGTATTGCTCCAGTTTTTTAGCCGTCTCGGCAATTTCCGGCGATGCTGGATGCTGGATGCTGGATGCTGGTTTCTTGCCGCGCGCCACACGCCACTCGTCGCCCTTCAATTTTTTCACCTCGCGTTCCATCAGTTGCAGATGTATGTGCAGTGCGTTGAGCGGATTGCCGATTTCGTGCGCCACGCTCGCGGCGAGCAGCGTGAGCGCCTGCACGCGTTCGCTCTCGATGGCCTCGAACGTTTTCTGTCGCGCCTCGGTGGCGTCGTGCAAGATTAGCGCCACGCCGGAACTGCCGATCGCCGTGCCGTCGAGCGGTGCCGCGTAGAGCCGGAGAAAACGGGGGCGCGGATAATGGATTTCAAATTCGTGCCGCGTGACGTGCGCGCCGCCAGCGTGATCGGTGCGGGAAATCTTTTCCCAGTCCACCTCCGGCAGAAATTTCGTGATGTGCAATTCCTCCTCGCTCGGCTGCATACCGATGAGACGCGTGACGGCGTGGTTGAAGTAAATCACCCGGCCATGTTCGTCCACCACCAGCACGCCGTCCTCGATGGTGTTGAATAGCGTTTCGAGAAAACTCCGCTCGCGCGCGAGGCGCTGAACGACGGTTTGTAACCCTTCGGTGTCCAGCCGCCCGATGCGGCCAAGCACTTTGTCGAGAAAACTGGATTTCGTTGCAGCCATTGAAGATTTCGTTTTTAACGTGGTGGCAAAATGGCACAGTCTGATGATTTGTCAATTCTAAAAAGCGCGTGGTGGCACAAGTTGATGTTTGAGCTAAAATAAGAACATAGGAGGAATTTTCTCATCCAACGGTCATTCCCAATGCCAGTCCATTCGCGCATCCAACTTGATTTCTCCCGCTTTTACCCTACTTTGTTCGACTCGATTTATGGAACTGAACAACGAAGAGATACGTCGCTACTCCCGGCATCTGATTTTGCCGGAAGTCGGACTGGCCGGGCAAAAGAAGATCAAAGCCACGAGCGTCCTGTGCATCGGCGCCGGCGGCCTCGGCTCGCCCATTGCCATGTATCTCGCCGCTGCCGGCATCGGCAAAATCGGCATCGTGGATTTCGACACGGTGGATTATTCCAATCTGCAACGCCAGATTCTCCATACCGACGCGGACGTGGGTCGTTCCAAGGCCGAGTCGGCGAAGGAAACCATTCGCGGCATCAATCCAAACTGCGAAGTCGTCATCCACAACACGCGCATCACGAGCGAAAACGCGCTCGACCTCATTCGGCCCTACGACATCGTCGTGGACGGCACGGATAATTT
>PLYV01000055.1:14091-34091 GCA_003151855.1 Limisphaerales bacterium
CGGCTGCATCCAGGCCACGGAAATTCTCAAGCTCGCGCTCGGCAAAGGCCATTCGCTCACCGGCCGGCTGGTGTTGTTCAACGCGCTGGACATGAAGTTCCGCGAATTGAAATTGCGCAAAGACCCGGCGTGCCCGATTTGCGGCGAGCATCCGACGATCAAGGAATTGATTGATTACGAAACGTTCTGCGGCATCGTGCCGGAGCCGGAAAACAACGGCAATCCCGACGAAGTGACCGTGCAGGACATGAAGAAAGCGCTCGATGATCCGAGCCTGCACATCAAGGTCGTGGACGTGCGCGAGCCGGATGAATACGAGATCGCCAAGGTCGCCGGTGTGCCGCTGCTGCCGTTGAGCCAGCTCAACGAACGCTTCACAGAACTCGACCCGAATCAGCAATACTATCTGCATTGCAAAGCCGGCGTGCGCTCGATGAAGGCGCTGAATTTCCTGCGCCAGCAGGGTTTTAAATACGTCAAGTCCGTCAAGGGCGGCATCACCGCGTGGTCGGACGAGATTGACCGCAACGTGCCGCGCTATTGAGGCGCGGTCGCCCGCAAAATGGATTCAGTCATCGCCAACGGCAAACCGGTTGCGGCGGAACTGCCGTGTTCATTGGAGAAATTTCTCGTCGCGCAAAATCTTTTGCCGCGCAGCGTCGTGGTGGAACACAACGGCGAGGCGGTCGCACCGTCGGAATTTCCGCAGCGGCAAGTCCGCGCGGGTGACCGGCTGGAGATCGTCAAGATCGTCGCCGGCGGCTGACGCTTGTCAGAGTGGCCATCTTTTCCGCATAATTTTCCGATATGAAATGGAGATTCCAGTGGGTTTGGCGGCTTGGACTGACGGCGTTTGCCGCTATCGCTTTTTGGGCGGTTTGGTCCGAGGCGCAAACCATCACCAATGTCCCAGCCAAATCAGCCGGCATCATTGCCTCGGTTTCCGATCCTGCGACGCCGACCAACAAAATTCCGGTCCTGACTTTTGGTTTGGACCAGGTGAAATTCCTCACGGAACATGAAGCGCTCAACCAGCCACTGTGGAAATATCTCGCCTCGCTGATTTACATCGTGCTGGCCTTCGGCGCGTCCTGGATGCTGGATTATGTCGTCAATGTCTGGCTCAAACGGTTGGCGGCCAAGACGGAAACGAAATACGACGACCTGCTGTTGGAACTGCTTCACGGCCCGGTTAAGGTGGTGGCGTTCGTCATTTTCCTGAACATCGGCCTCGGCGTCTTTGAGTGGCCGGAGCGGGCGCAGATTTATATTTCGCGGGCTTTCATCATCGCGGTCGCCGGCTCGGTGACCTATGTGGTTCTGAAAATCGTGGACCTGCTGCTCGGGGTCTGGCACGAAAAAATTGTCTCGCCGGCCGACCGCGCGTTTGCGGAACAGCTTTTGCCATTCATCAGCAAAGTCGGCAAAACGGCCATCATCATCGCTGCGGTGGTGCTGACGGCGGACAATCTTGAAATTAAAATCACCGGCCTGCTCGCCGGCCTGTCCGTCGGCGGCCTCGCGCTCGGCCTCGCGGCGCAGGACACGGTGGCCAATCTTTTCGGCGCGGTGGCGATCTTTTTGGACAAGCCGTTTCACATCGGCGACCGCATCAAAGTTGAAAGCGTGGATGGCATGGTGGAAACCATCGGCCTGCGCAGCACGTCCGTCCGCAGCCTCGACGGCCATCATGTGACAATCCCGAACAAACTGATGGGCAATGCCATCATCACCAACGTCACGCGCCGCCCGACCATCAAGACGGAGATGAATTTCGGCCTGACCTACGACACGCCGGCGGAAAAGGTGAAGCGCGCCACGACGTTGCTGGAGGAGATTTTCCGCGCGAATCCGCGCACCGCCGACCTGCTCATCAGCTTCAACAAATTCGCCGACTCGGCGCTGAACATCTTCGTCGTCCACGTCTGGAACGGCACGGACGCCAAGCAGCACTTTGCCGAGATACAGGAACTGAATCTGCAGATCAAGGCGCGGTTCGACACGGAAAAAATCGAGTTCGCCTTCCCCAGCCAGACGCTTTACGTCAAGTCGGACGCGGCAAAATGATTTGTCAGCGCCGCGCCGTTGCGGCTTAATTTACGGATGGAATTCATCAATCACCTCGTCTGGCACGACGGCAAGCTGCTCGGCATTGACTGGAGCGTCTGGAAAATCATCGGCTGGCTCGGCAACGCCGTCTTCTTCTCGCGCTTTTTCGTGCAATGGTATGCCACGGAAAAAAAGAAGCAGGTCGTGGTGCCGCAGGCGTTCTGGTGGTTGAGCCTCATCGGCTCGGTCACGCTGCTGAGCTATTCGCTGCACCAGCAGGATTCCGTCTTCATTTTCGCCTACGCGTTCACCTGGATTCCTTACATCCGTAACCTGATGATTCACCGGCAAAACAAGGCCGCGCGCATCGTGTGCGCCGGTTGCGGGCAAAAAAATCCGCCGCAGGCGAACTACTGTCCGCACTGCGGCGAGAAACTCGCGAAGTGAATTACTTCTTCGGTGCGGCGGCGGGAGCCACCGGCGCGGTGCCGGTCGGGACGATGCCGTATTTCAGCAGCACCGGGCGGAAGTCGGGATGCGCCTTGCCGTATTCCACCAACTGGCTGATGAAGCTGTTCATCAAAGCCTGATTCTGGTTGAACGCGCCGATGATCTGCTGCGCTTGCGGCTTGATGGCGGCGATGTCCTTGCCCGCGACGCTGGCCTGCCGGTAAAGGTAAACCGTCACCGTGCCGCTCACCACGATGAGCGCCAGCAGCAGCGTGAATACCTGGCGTTTCAGCGCGTCAATTTCGGAATTCGTGTCGGTGGTCATATTACTTGGCGGCGGTTTTGGGTTGGATGGATTGGAGCAGGCGGGCCAGCTCCGGGCTTTTGGCCGAGGCGTTGTAGGCGGCGGTGTCGTTCGCCAGCCCCTGCGCGCGCATGAGCGCGTTGTTGGCCAGCGTGGCGTTCGTGCTCAACATCTTGAACTCGCGGGCGCGCGTCATGCTCAACAGGGCGAAGACCACCCCGAGGATCACCAGCACGGCGAGAATAAAATTCAGGACGGTTGTGGTCGTGTCGGATTTCATAAGCTGGGAAAATCTAGCCAATCAGCCGGGAAAGTCCACTGCGATTTTCGTCTGCCAACCGCACTTTCGCTTTGCCTTCGGGAACCGCCGCCGGCTTAAATGTGCGCCATGCGGAACCTCACGGCTTTGACCCTTTTTCTTTTCCTGCTGGCCGGTTTGGCCGCGGGTTCTGATGCCGCCCATGAACAGAAAAATTCCGAGCCTCCGCAGCCGTGGCCGGCCGGCGTGATTCCCTACGACATCTCCAAGCTCACGCCGCCGCAGCAAACGCTCGCCTTGCGCGCGATGCAACGCTGGCTGGACACCGGAGCGAAAATAAAATTCATCCCGCGCACGAAGGAAATTGAATACGTCAATTTCACTGGCAAAACCGACGCCGGCAACAACACCAGCCACATCGGATTCATCAAAGGCAAGCGCACCGACATCAATATCACCGCGTTCTGGTGGCGCGACCTCGAATGGATGCCGGCGCACGAACTCGGCCACGTTCTCGGCTTTCATCACGAACACCAGCGCTGGGACCGTGACCAGTTCATCACCGTGCATTACGAAAACATCAAGCCCGGTCGCGCGCCCGACTACGGCTGGATTGCCAAAACCAACTGGCTGGTGACGAGTTTGCCCTACGATTACCAATCCATCATGCACTACCGCGTCTGCTGGGCCGGCGCGCATGAGGAGGAATGCACCGACGGCGACGGCCGCAGCCCGGGCGCGGTGCTATCGCCGAAGGATAGAAAATACGACGGCGTCATCGGGCAGTGGACGGACAACGGCATCAGCGCGCTGGACGCGGAAAAGGCGCGGCTGGTGTATGGCGTCAAAAAGAAGTAGCGGCGTGTCGGCAGACCGCCGCCGAATTTATTTTCAATGGCGGCGCTCTGCCGAGTCGCCGCTACGAAATCACTTCGCTGTCACCACGACGTAATTCTTTTTGCCTTTGCGCAGGAGAACGTGTTTCCCGAAGAGCAAATCGGCGGCGGTCACCGCCCGCGTGGGGCTGGCTTCGCGGACGTTGTTGAGGTTTACGCCGCCGCCTTCGATGTCTTTT
The DNA here is from genome assembly GCA_003151855.1 of Limisphaerales bacterium. Lineage (GTDB taxonomy): Bacteria > Verrucomicrobiota > Verrucomicrobiia > Limisphaerales > UBA11358 > UBA11358. Next base: position 18,229 of record PLYV01000055.1, read on the forward strand.
CGCGCCTGGCCTTTCGACGGACACAAGCCGGCATGAACCACGAGTTCCACCAGCGGAAGACCCGCGCCATCGAGCTTGGCCTTCTCAATCTCCTTCGTCGGCACTTCGCCGATGATTTCGTTGAAGGTGCTTTCCGCAATGTCTTTCAGCTCGCCGCCGAAAAGAATCTCGCTCGCCCTCATGGCTTCCGTCGTGGCCGCCGCGCCGTGGATCAAATCCGTCGCCGCCTTCGCCAGCGCCTTGTGCGCCACGCGTCCGCCGGGATTTTCCGTGTGCGCCTTTTCCAGCGACTCGATTTCCGCCTGCGTCAGGAACGTGAAGTATTTCAGATAGCGGATGACGTCGCGGTCGTCGGTGTTGATCCAGAACTGGTAGAACTTGTAAACGCTCGTGCGTTTCGAATCGAGCCAGATGGCCCCGGCGGCGGTCTTGCCGAACTTGGAGCCGTCGGTATTCGTGATGAGCGGCAGCGTCAGGCCGAAGACGTGTTTGGCGAGCTTCTTGCGCGTCAGCTCGATGCCGGNNCATATAGCTGAACTCGGTGTAGCTGATGCCGACCTCGCGGTCTTCCATGCGGGCACGAACAGATTCCTTGGCCACCATCTGGTTGACGGAAAAATGTTTTCCGATGTCGCGCAGAAAATCGAGGAACGAAATGCCCGCCGTCCAGCCGGCGTTGTCCACGAGCCGCGCGGGGTTTTGTTTGGTCTCGAAGTCGAGCAGCTTGGCGAGCTGCACCTTCACGCTGGCGATGTTGTGGTCGAGAATCTCCTTGGTGAGGAGCTGGCGCTCGGCGGTCTTGCCGCTGGGATCGCCAATGGAACCGGTCGCGCCGCCGGCCACGGCAATCGGATGGTGGCCGAGCAATTGAAACCGGCGCAGCGCGAGCAGCGGCACGAGGTTGCCGACGTGCAGCGAATCCGCCGTGGGATCGAAGCCGCAGTAAAGCGTGATCGGCGCGGCGAGTTTCTTTTCCAATTCCGCCGCGTCCGTGCAGTCGGCCACGAGGCCGCGCCACTTCAGTTCGTCAATGATGCTCACGCGGGCAGGATAAATTGGCGGGGCGGAAATGCCAATTTCCAATTGCGCTGGTGGGGCGCGCGTCCCCGCGAGCCGGCTTTGACAGACAGACGCAGCGGCTCGCGAGGACGCTCGCCCCACCAAATTTGCAATTTAACTTTGCGACTTCGCGTCTTTGCGTGAGAATCCGCCGGTGTCAAAAATGTTGAAAGCCTCCGGCGCGATGGCCGCCGCTACGCTCACCAGCCGCGTCCTCGGCATGGTGCGCGAAATGGTCTATATGCATTTCATGGGCACCGGCTGGGTCAACGACGCCTTCCAATACGCTTTCACGATTCCGAACCTGTTCCGCCGGCTGCTGGGTGAAGGCGCGCTCACGGCGGCGTTTATTCCGGTGTTTAAGGAAAAGGAAAAACTCCACGGCGAAAAAGAAATGTGGCGCGCGTCCAACGCCGTCATCTCCGGCCTCGTCATCGCCGCCACCGCCGTCACCGCGCTGGTGATGCTCGGCGTCACGCTGGCGCTGGCCGTGCATGAATTTGACGCCAAGACCGCGCTGATGCTGCAACTGCTCCGCATGATGTTTCCCTACATGATCCTCGTCTGCCTCGCGGCGGCGATGATGGGAATGCTCAATGCCCGCGGCCATTTTTTCATTCCCGCGCTGGGCGCAACGATGCTTAACATCGTGATGATCGCCTCGGTTTTATTTCTTGCGCCGCATTTTGGCAAAGAATTGCCGGAACAGATTTTTGCGCTCGCCCTCGGCGTGCTGGCGGCGGGCGCGGCGCAGGCGGCGTTCCAGATGCCGACGCTCTGGCGCGACGGTTTCCGCTACCGCTGGGTGACGCCGTGGCGCGATGAAACCGTCCGGCGCGTGGTGAAGCAGATGATTCCCGGCACCATCGGCGTGGCGGCGTTCCAGATCAACGTGACGCTCGTGCAGGGCGTCGCGTTTTTCGTCGGCACGGGCATCGTGTCATCGTATAACGGCGCGGTGCGGCTGATGGAACTGCCGCAGGGCATGTTCGGCATTTCGCTTGCGACGTATCTGCTGCCGACGTTGTCCGGGCTGGCGATGGACAAAAATTATCCGGAGTTCCGCGCCACGCTGCGGCACGGGCTGGCGACGCTGATTTTCATGAACCTGCTCGCGTCCGTATTGCTCACGGTTCTGGCCGAACCGATCGTGCGGCTGCTGTTCGAGCGCGGCGCGTTCACCGCCGTTTCCACGCAGCACGTCACGTTCGCGCTGCAATGCCTCGCGCCGGGGCTGGTGATGTTTTCCACCGTGAACATTCTGGCGCGCGCCTTTTACGCGCTCGGCGACACCAAGACGCCGATGAAAATCAGCCTGGTCTGCCTCGCCGTGAACTTCGCCGCCGCGTGCGCGCTGCTCGGTCCGTTGCGCGAAGGTGGTCCCGGCATCGCCAACACGGTGACCTCCATCCTCAACGTCGCGCTGCTGGTGTTCGCGCTGCGGAAAAAACTCGGCAAGCTGGAAATGGCGCCGTTGCGCCAGGATTTGAATCTGCTGGTGCCGCTGATGTTATTTGCCGGCCTGTGCGCGTGGGAAGGCTGGCGGCTTTGGGAGAACCACCTCGGCCACGCGACGCTGGCGTTGAAAATCGGGGCGGTGTTCGTGCCGGCGGGAATCGCCGGCGGCCTTTACTGGCTGGCCGCGCTGGCCTGCAAAATTCCAGCGGCGAGGGAAATGCTGGAGTTCGCGTTCGCGAAATTCAAGCGCTTCAAATAGCCACCGTCGCCGTCCAGCCCTTGTTGCCGAACTGCGATTTGAATTTATCCGCCAGGCTTTCCGCCGCCGCCAAATTTTCGGCGATGGCAAATGTGGTCGAACCGCTGCCGGACATGAGCGCCACCAGCGCGCCGTTTTCGCGGAGGAATTCCTTGTAGAGTTGCAGCACGGGAAACTTGTCGAACGCCGGGGCTTCGAGCGAATTATAAAATTCAGCCGCGGCCGCATTCAAGTCGCCGGCTTGCAAATGCGCGGCCAATTTTTCCGCGCGGCCCGCCGTGCCGTTCTGGTCTTTCGGGAACCGCGCGAGGTTTTGATACGACCACGGCGTCGAGATGCCAAAGCCGGGATGGACAAGAAAGAACGCCTTGCCTTGGAGTGCGGGAAATTTTTCCAGCGTCCGGACTTTCTCGCCGCGACCGGTGGCAATCGCCGGCTGGTCGTAGAGGAAAAACGGCACGTCGGAACCGAGCGCGGCGGCCAGCTCGTGCAGCTTGGTCAGCGGCAGCGGCGAGTCGAAAAGTTCATTCAACGCGGAAAATGTCACCGCCGCGTTGGCACTGCCACCACCGATGCCGCCGGCCAGCGGCAGGTTTTTTTGCAGATGGATTTTGACGCCGTCGGAAATTTTGGCTGCCGACAGAAACGTCGTGGCGGCGCGGTGGACGAGATTTTTGGAATCGCATGGCAGTTCCGGATGGCTGCACGTCAGTTGCAGGCCGGTGCCGGCGCGCTCGAAGACCATCTCGTCACAGAGGTTCACCGGCTGCATGATGGTTTCCAATTCGTGAAAGCCGTCGGCGCGCCGGCCGAGAATGTTCAGGATGAGGTTGACCTTGCAGGGCGATTTTTTTTCGAGGCGCATCGGCGGATATTTTTAACCGCGAAAGGCACGGAACACACGAAAAAGTTTTGGTTCAGGGAGTCGTGGGACTCATTCCTCCAAAACAAAAACGCGCCAACCGGAGTTGGCGCGTCGTGGAAAAATGTTTTTCAGTTGTCGAAAACCTTGAACCGGCTGCCGGGAATGAACGGTGCGACGTCGCCGCCGGAGTAGCCGGTGTAGGTGTCGGTGCTGAAGGTCGGGTCGTCAATCAGGCCGGGCCGGTAGCTTTCCGGCGACTGCGGGATGGCCAACACCTTGGTGGTGAGGATCGGGTCATACGACGGGATGGGGAAGGTGACGACTTCGTAGATGCCGAGGCCGATGCGGCTGACGGACTGGTCAAAGCCGTGGATGCTGCCGTAGGTGTAGGTGTAATCCGGGCCGGAGAAGACGCCTTCCTGCTCGACGCTGCGGCGCAGATCGCCCCAGCGGACGATTTCCATGGTGTTGTCGAAGCCGCGGGCGAGTTTACGTTCCGGACCGGCGCAACCGGTGAAAACTGCGAGGCTGACAATGGCGGCAAACAGAAAAATCAATGGGCGCATACGATGTTGTGACTTTGAAAGGAGCTTAACCCGAATCACCGGCTTGTAAAGCGCGTTTTGTTCACCGGGTTTTCAGCGCAGAAATTGCGCCAGTTGCGGCCAGAGATATTGATACGCCAGCCACAACAGTGCGGCAATTGCCAGTGCCGCCAGCAGCAGCGTGCGCCGCGCCTTCGCGCGATCCGGCTGATCCCAATACCACGCGACCCAGACGGTGATCTCATAGAGCAGATACAGCGGCACGGCCATGAAGACTTGCGTGATGATTTCCGGCGTGGTCAGCACCGCGCCGAGCACCAGCACGATGACGATCATGTAGCGCCACATCGCGCGCAACGTCCGGTAGCTCAAGATGCCGAGCTTCACCAGCGTCAGAATCACCACCGGCAACTCGAAGCCGAGGCCCATGCCGAGCATGAATTTGCAGACGAAGCCGATGTATTCCTCGGCGCGCCACTGCATCGCGCCGAGGCCGAGCCAGTTGGAATACATCTGCGACGCCGCCAGCGCGACGGGCATCAGCAGAAAATAGCAGAACGAAACGCCAATCAGAAAAAGCCCGCCGCCGATGAAGACCGCGCGGTAAATGTATTTCCGCTCGTTCCATTTCAGCGCCGGAAACACAAAGCCCGCGATGAAATACAACATGAACGGCGCGGACAGCACCATGCCGCCGTAAAACGCCACCTGCACCGCCACGAAAAATCCGCCCGCCGGGCTGAAGTTCACCAGCTCGACCTTCATCCGCTGCATCTCGGCCACGGCCTGCGGATTATCGTCCACGCGCCAGCCGAGCAACTGATTGGTGCCGACCGTCACCGGCTCGACCGCGACGGCGATGAAACGGTTCGTGCCGAGGTTGAGGGATTTTTGCTGGTTGCCGGTCAGGGTGAAATTGCCGACGGAATTGGTGCCGAAGCGGACGTTGACGACCTGGTTTGTGCCGGGAAAACTGGCCTTCGCGTGGGTCAGCGGCCACTTGAGGATGCCCACAACGTAATTCGCGCCGAAGAGGCAGACGAGCATCGCCAGCACGAGCGCGATGCTGACCTTGACCAGCAGCCAGCGGAAATCTTCGAGGTGTTCAAGAAACGACTTTACCGGCCCGCCTTCGGGCAGTTCGTCGGAGTGCTCGGAATCATGCGGGCCAGCCATGCCGGAAAAATCCCGCAATCAGGCCTTCGGCGGATTCGTGGGGGCAGACTGCGCGACCGTCTGGTTCGCCGGAGCCGGCGCGATGGGCTTGGCCGCCGTTTCCGTGGGCGCGTTCTGGATTTCGTCCGTGACTTCCTTCGTCGCCTTCTTGAATTCCTTGATGCCCTGGCCCATGCCCTTGGCGAGTTCGGGAATTTTTTTCGCACCGAACAAAATCAGGACGACCGCCAGAATCAGGACGACTTCCGTGCCGCCCAAAGCCCATGCAAAAATGATATTCATAAAGTTATTTGACTAGAACCAGCCTACGCCGGTTACGGCCTTTAGTAAAGCCGCAAAACCCGGCTGGCCGGCATTCTCCTCATCGTCTTGATGCCCGGTTTTCATCCTCAAATTTCTGAAGGCGAGGATGAGAATGGGCCTGGCGATGAGGCTGAGCGGGTTAAATAAAAAGAGCCGCGCTGGTGGGCGCGGCTCTTGGGTTACAAATCAAAATCAGACACCGGCCTTGGGATGGAGCAGAATGAACGTATCATTGCGGTTTTTGCCCCACGCGGATTCGTCGTGGCCGGTGTCGGCGGGCTTGTCCTTGCCGTTGCTCAAGGTGCGGATGCGGTCGGGGCTGACGCCGAGTTTGGCCAGCGCCTCGCGGGCGGCCAACGCGCGGCGTTCGCCGAGCGCGCGGTTGTATTCGTCCGTGCCGCGTTCGTCGCAATTACCCTCGATGAGCAGCTTGTCGTTCAGGCTGCTCTTGAGCGCGGACGCCACGGCCACGAGATTATCCTTCTCGCTCTTCTTGATGGCCGCGCTGTCGAACGCGAAATGAATAGTGTTCGCCGCGAGCGCCGCCGGGTCTTTGATCATGCCTTCAAATTCATCGCGGTTGGCAAGCGGGCCGCCGCCTTTGTCAACAGGTTGGTCGTTAGGATTGAACGGCGGCGCGGACGGAATTGTGCCGGGATTGTCACCTGGGTTACCCACCACTCCATACTGTCCGGGAATGATCGTGGTTTTGATGGGCGTGCGTTTGCAGCCGGTGGTGGCCAGCGTCGCGGCCAGCGCCAGCGCGAGCGGAAATACGATGCGGTTCATTTTCATAATTTTTGTTTGGTTAAGATCTGCGGTTAAAAACGTCTGACGAAAAAGAAAATCATTTCGCCCAAGCGGGCTGGGAATTGCTTCCGGTCGCTCGTGCACAATCCTTGTATTGTTTGGTGAAAACGTCAAGCACAGACAATATCTGCCGGTAGCCCAGCGAGCGGTTGAAAATCAGCGTCCGCGAGTTCGGCGCCCACGACGGATTTTGCCCGCTCACCAGCACCGTCGGCGTCCCGCTGCCGGCCGCCGGCATCACGCAGATGTTGAAATCGCCCATCTGCGACGTGAACGCGATCCATTTGCCGTCCGGCGACCAGTCCGGCTCCGTCGGGTTCGGCGCGCCGGCGGTGTTCAAGTATTGCACCGTGCCGCCGCCCGCCGGAATCTTCGCCAGCCGGCGACGCTCATTGTGCTTCGTCGCGAAGCAAATCCAGTTTCCGTCCGGCGACCACGTCGGCGAGGAATCCTCGTCGCCATGAGTAATCTGTTTCAGGCCCGTGCCGTCGGCATTGCACACCCAGATGTTCGGGCTGCCCGTTTTGCTCAACACCATCGCGACTTTCGCACCGTCCGGCGAAACCGCCGCGCTGGTGTTCAAACCGGAATAACCCGCGACCACGCGCCGCTGGCCGCTCGACAGGCTGTGGTAAAAGATGTCCGGGTTGCCGCGCGCATAGCTGGTGTAATACAGCGCCAGCCGCCCCGGCACCCACGCCGGCTTGGCGACGATGGCACCGTCCGTGGTGATGCGCTGCGCGCCGTGGCCGTCGAAATCCGCGACGTAGATTTCGCCCGCGCCCGCGCTGTTGGGCTGCGCCTTGAAGGCGATTTTCGTCTGGCCGATGCCCTTGAGATTCTGCACCGCCTGCACGATGTCGTCCGCGAACGCGTGCGCCTGCCGCCGGAGGCTCGCGCCGTTGTAGCTGCGCGAGAGCAACTGGCGCTTGGCGAACTTGTCCGTGAGCGTGCCGCTGACGCCGCCGGCGTCGGTGCCGCTGATGAGGTATTGCGCCTGGTCGGGCGCGACGAAGCTGAAGCCCTGCACGGTCAGGTCGAATTTCAAAACCTCCGCGCCCTCGCCGGTGAACCCGCTCAAGGCGACGGGAACGGGCTTCTGACCGAAAGTGCTGGTGTGTTCAATGTTGATTTCCTGTGCGCGCGAAAAATTCAGCGCGAGCAACGCAATGGTGAGTAAGAGGTTTTTTTTCATCCGAGCATCCGTTTCGCTTTGAGGTTAAAGTTGATTATGAAAGTCTTTTCCTTTTCTTTCGCGCCATCGGGGAACGGCGCGACGAAATTCACGTTGTCCAGCGTCCGCTGCACGCTCGCGTCCACCTTGGAATCGCCGGACGGATCAAGGATGCGCGACGAAATCACCGTGCCGTCGCTGCCGATGGTCACGCTGATGCGCGTGATGGCGTCGTCGTTGGCGGCGTCATCCGGCGCACGCCAAGCGCGCTCGTAAACGCTTTTAACGACTGACGCATAATTCGCATACGACACGCTGCCGGTGCCGGGCATCTCGACGCTCGTGGCGGAAGAGGCGTTTTTGCTGATGCTGGTAAGGGCCTTGGCAAACGCTGCTGCGCGTTTTTTTGCTTCTCGAGCTTCTTTCGCCGCTTCCCGCGCGGCATCGGCGTCGGAAGTGTCCGTTGTTTCTTTTGGCACGGTGCGCTTCACCGTGTTCAAGTTCACTTTGATTTTGTGCGGTTGAGGTTTGGGTTCCGGCTCGGTCGGTTCGACCGCCTCCGGTTTGGGCGGCACCGGCTTGAAGAAATCTTCCACCTGTTTCACCAGCGACGGCGCGGGCTTCACCGGTTCGGGATCAGGTTGTTTGACCGGCTCCGGTTTCGGCTGCGGTGGCTGGGGCGGCGTGGGTGGCTGAATCGGCTGCGGCGGTGTGGGCGCGGGCGGTTGGGCGTTTTTCACGCCGCTGTTGAACGCCGCGTCAATCAGGTTCGCCGGGATCACGTCGAGCAGTTGCGTATCGTCCGGCTTTTCGTGGTGCGTAAAAAAGGCCGAGCCGAACAGCAGCACCAGCACCAGCAGCAGGTGCAGGCCCGCCGTGGCGATGAGGCATTTTTTTTCGAGCCGGTTCATTTGGGCGTCGGGTCGGTGCGCAGCGAATAGCGCGTAATGCCGTATTTCTGGCAGCCGTCAATGATCTGCGCCACGAGGTCGTAGCGGCAGTCCTTGTCGGCGCGGATGTAAACGACGAGATTCGGATTCGAACGCGATTCGCCGGCGAGCTGGGAAATAATTTGCGGCAGTTGCAGCCGCTTTTTATCAAGCGCGTAATAGCCCGTATTGGAGATTTCGACGGTGCGGATGTCGGATTTGTTCAGTTTTTTCTCCGTGGTGCCGCCGTGCGGCAGCTTGAGCTCAATGCTTTTCTCCAGCAGCGGTGTGGTGATGACGAAGATGATGAGCAGCACGAACGCGAGGTCGAGCAACGGCGTGATGTTGATGTCGCTCAACGTCACGAGATGACTGCGTTGTGAGAACCGGCGCATATTTTTATTTAGCCACAGATAAACACAGATGGACACAGATGTTTCTGAATTTGGAAACTTCCGGCCTTTGTTTGAATCTGTGTTTCATCTGTGTTTATCTGTGGCTCACTCATCTTTCAAAAACTCCGTCTCCATTTTGGAAACGAGCTCCTGTGCATAGTTGTCCAGCTCGACGGTGAACGCGCGTAAATTGTGGACGAGCCAGTTGTAGCCGAACATCGAGGGGATCGCGACGAGCAGGCCGGCGACGGTCGTAAGCAACGCCGCGGAAACGCCCGGTGCCATCCCCGCCATGGTGGCGGCACCTCCGTGTTGCGTTTCCCGCGCGATGCCGGCGAACGTGCTCATCACGCCCCAAACCGTGCCGAGCAAACCCATGAATGGCGCGCCGCTCACCGCAATCGCCAATAGAATCAAGCCGGATTCGAGTTTCAGCGATTCCTTGGCGACGACGTTTTCGATGGCGCGCTTGATGTGCTCCATGTTTTTCAGGCTGATGTTCTGTTTGGCGCGTTCGCCGCTCGGTCCGCGCAGCCGCGCATCGAGCTGCGTGCAGCCGGCCTGATAGACGGCGTAGAGCGGACAGCCTTCGACCTGGAGCTTGCGGTCATACATTTCGAGGACGGTTTTTTGCGCGGTGAATTCCTCGCCGAAGAAGAGGTTCAATTTCCGCGCGCGGCGCATCTGGACGACTTTGGACATCATCACAAACCACGCGGCGATGGAAAAGACGAAGAGCAAGGCGATAATCGCCTTGGCTTCCGGCGTCGCCTTGTCCCAGGTGTCAAGGAGTTCGCTCTGGTTAGAGGCCGCTCCGATGAGTGTAAAAGGTATCCCGCTCATAAAATTCAAAACTTGGTGGTGAGGAACCGGTTTGGGCCAAGTGGCGGCTGCGTGAGCATTTCTCCGCCGGCACAGATTATCAGGTTCGGCGGCGGAAATTGCAAAAACTTTTTGCGCGAAAGTGGAAATCATTCTCCGCTGCATCGTCACCTCATCTTCGCCGCCGGATTGCTTGAGGATGACGATGCGCATGAGGGCGAGGATGGTGAAATCGCGCTTTGCCCCGGCGGCAAAATCGCTTACAAGAAACCCGTGCCGCAACCACGTCGCCTCGCCCTGCTGCTCGCCGCCGCCACCGTCGCACTCTACCTGCCGGTGGCGTGGTTCGGCTTTTGCGTGTATGACGACAGCCTTTACGTCACCGAAAATCCCATTGTGCAGGCTGGCGTGACTTGGGCCGGCGTGAAATGGGCGTTCACCACGCTGGCCATCTGCAACTGGCATCCGCTTACGCTCGTCTCGCACATGATTGACTGCGGCGTGTTTGGGCTGAACCCTGCCGGGCCGCACCTAGAAAACGCCTTGATCCACGCGGCAAATGTGGCGCTGCTCTTTGCACTGCTGCTGCGGCTCGCGGGGAAAATCTGGCCGGCGGCGTTCATCGCCGCGCTGTTCGCGTGGCACCCGATGCACGTCGAATCGGTCGCGTGGATATCCGAACGCAAGGACGTGCTGAGCACTTTTTTCGCGCTGCTGGCGTTCTTGAATTATGCGAAATACGTCCAGGAAAATTCCCGGCGCAATTTCTGGTGGTCACTGGTCTGCTTCGCGCTCGGCCTGATGGCCAAGCCGATGCTCGTCACGCTGCCGTGCGTCCTGCTGCTGCTGGACTTCTGGCCGCTGCAAAGAATTTCAGATTTCAGATTTCAGATTTCAAATTTTCGCGCCGCTGCCGCGCTGGTTTGGGAGAAAATTCCGTTCTTCCTCATCACCGCCGCCGCGAGCCTCGTCACGTTTCTCGCGCAGTCGCAGTCCGCCAGCAAGGCCGTCGTCTCGACCGCCATCGTGCCGCTGCATTACCGGCTGAAAAACGCGCCCGTCGCCGGTGCCGAATATCTCTGGAAAACTTTTTGGCCGGCGAAGCTCGCGATTTTTTATCCGCTGCCGGAGCACATTCCCGCCGCGCAGGTTGCCGCCGCCGTCACCGCGCTGGCTTGCCTTTCGCTGGTCGCGTTGCGGCTGCACCGCTCGCGGCCATACCTGATTACCGGCTGGCTGTGGTTTGCCGGGATGCTGGTGCCGGTCATCGGCCTCGTGCAGGTCGGCGGCGCGCAGATCGCCGACCGCTACAGCTACCTGTCGTCCGTGGGCATTTTTATCATTGTTACTTTTGCGGCGCTGGAGCTGGCGGCGCGCTGGAAGATTCCTAAAAAAATTCTCGGCGCGCTGGCGGCGGTCGTTTTGATCGCCTGCCTCGTCACGGCGGAAAAACAAATCTGGCACTGGCAAAACAGCGAGACGCTTTTCCGCCACGCACTGGCCGTGACCACCGACAACGACATTGCCCGCAACAACCTCGGCGTGGCGCTGGAGCAGCAGGGCCGGCTCGCGGAGGCCACCGGACAATACCGCGCCGCCGCGCGGCTGGAACCCGACCGCTACCAGGGCCACCACAATCTCGCCAGCGCGCTCGACCGTTTGGGTCGTCCCGCCGAGGCGCGGGCGGAACATCGCGCCGCCGTGCAGATCGCGCCGGACGTGGAATTTCTCCACCATGACCTCGGCCGGTCGCTGCTCGCCGCCGGCCAGACCGGCGCGGCGCTGGCGGAATTTGCCGCCGCGTCAAAATTAAATCCGCATTATCCGTGGTCACACGTCGAGACGGCAAAAATTTATCTGCGCGCCGGCCGCGATGCCGAGGCAGTTGGGGAACTGCGCGCCGCCGTGCGGATTGCCCCGGATGACATCAGCATCCTGGGCTATACCGCGCAGGTGCTCGCCGCGAACGCAAATCCCGCCGCGCGCGACGGACGCAGCGCCTTTGTGCTGGCAGCCAAGGCGAATGTGCTGACCAGCGGCAGCCGGCCGGACGTGCTGGACGCGCTGGGCATGGCGTGCGCCGAGCTGGGGAAATTTGACGCGGCGCAACTGGCCGCGCAGCAGGCGCTGGAAGTCGCCGCCGCCTTGAAATTGAAAAAGCTGGAACCCATCCAGCACCGTCTGGAGCTTTACAAAAACCAGCAGCCGTGGCGGGAATCGTTTCTGGCCACCAATCCGCCGGCGGAGAATTAAAGCAACCACGAAACACACAAATTACACGAAAAACAGACGGTCAAAGCCTTTCGGGTGTTTTGTGGTTAAAAAAGTTTTTGCAGCGTGCGCCGCACCGGCGGACTTTTCAGGACGGTTTCCAATGAAAACTGTTTGCCCAGCCACGGCAGCGGGAAAATTCTTTCCGGCGGGAAAAATTCGCCGAGCAGTTGGGCGTTGGTCTTTGTCGCGGAGTCCGGTTTGGCTGGCGACATCAAAACAATCTTCGCCTGCGCGCGGTAATTGTCCGGCAGCGCTTCGAGCGTGAGCCGCAAGTGGTTCACCACGCCCAGTTGGTTTGGCGCGACAATGACCGGCGCGGCGCGCAGCGCCAGAATCAAGTCGCGCGAATCAAAATCTTCGCCGATGGGACTCAGCAGCCCGCCCGCGCCTTCCACCAGCGTCACTTCAAAGTTTTTTCGCGTCGCGCGGAGGTGCGCGAGCACCGGGGCGCGCGCGATGGGCTTTTTCTCCAGCCGCGCCGCGAGCACCGGCGCGATGGCCGCGCGGAAATGCCATGGGTTGATTTCGTCCAGCGTCAGCGCGCCGCCGAGTGCGGTGAAGATTTTCTCCGCGTCGGCGCGGCCGCCGGAGCAGACCGGTTTGAACGCGGCCACGCGGACTTTTTGCGAGCGCAGAAACGCCGCGAGCAGCGCGGTCAGGACGGTTTTGCCCGCGCCGGTGTCGGTGGCGGTGATGAAAATCGTTGGCTTCAAGTGCGGATATGAAAGCGGAATCGAGCGTTTTGCGCCACACAAACAATTTGCCTTCGATGGCCGGACAATATATCCTGCGCGGCTCGTTTAACTCATATTTTACCGTGAACGTATCTGTTGAAAATTTGGCCCCGTGCAAAAAGCTCGTGCGGGTGGAACTCGACGCAACCGCCGTGAACACGGTGTTTGACGCCGTCACGAAGGACATCCAGAAGCAGGCAAACCTGCCGGGCTTCCGGCCCGGCAAAGCACCGCTGCCGATGGTCGTGAAGAAATACGACGCGGAAATCAAGGACGAAGCCAAGCGCAAGCTCATCGGCGACGCCTACCGCAAGGCGATTGACGAGCAGAAAATCTCCGTGGTCGGCTATCCCGACATCGAGGAAGTGCAGTTTGGTCGTGGCCAGGCCTTGCAGTTCACCGCCACGGTGGAAACCGCGCCGGAATTCCAACTGCCGGAATACAAGGGTCTGCCCGCCACGCTCGAAACCAAGTCCGTGACGGACGCGGACGTGGACAAGGCGCTGGATATGCTGCGCGGCCAGCACGCGAGCTTCAATACCGTCGCCCGCCCGCTTGCCAACGGCGACATCGCGGTGGTCAACTACACCGGCACCTGCGACGGCAAGGTCATCACCGAGCTCGCGCCGACGGCGAAGGGTTTGACGGAGCAGAAGAATTTCTGGATCGAGACGGATGGCAATTCGTTCATCCCCGGTTTCGCCGCGCAGCTCATCGGCGCGAACGCCGGCGACAAACGCACGGTGAACGTGGATTTCCCGGCGGATTTCGTGACCCCGCAATTGCAGGGCAAAAAGGGCGTTTATGAAGTTGAAGTCGTCGAGGTGAAGGAAAAGTCCCTGCCGGCGATTGACGACGAGCTGGCCAAGAAATTCGGCGCGGAAAACCTGGAGAAATTAAAGGCCGGCGTCCGCACGGATCTGGAAAACGAACTGAAATACTCGAAGACCAAGGCGGTGCGCGGCCAGGTGGTCAAAGCATTGCTGGACAAGGTGGCTTTCGACCTCCCGGAATCGGCGGTCGCCAACGAGACGCGCAACGTCGTTTATGACCTCGTGCGCCAGAACACCCAGCGCGGCGTGAACCGCGACATCATTGAGAAGCAGAAGGACGAGATTTACGCTGCCGCCGCCGGCAGCGCCAAGGAGCGCGTGAAGCTGGCGTTCCTCGTCGGCCGCATTGCGGCGCAGGAAAAGATCGAGGCGTCGCAGGATGACGTCATCAAGCGCGCCCAGCAGCTCGCGATGATGTATCAGATGCCGTTCGACCAGTTCATCAAGGATTTGCAGAAGCGCAATGGCGTGAACGAGCTTTACGAGCAGGTGCTGCACGAAAAGGTGCTGGAGCTGCTGGAAAAGAACGCTAACATCACGGAGATCGCGCTGGCAAAATAACCTTTCGGTTACTTTGCGGCGGTGCGCGGCGTCTGGTTTTCCCATGAAAAAAATCGCTGCCGGTTTGTTTTTGGCTGCCAGCCTGCCGGGTTTGTTCGCGCAGACGAACAACCCGGCGGTTCGACCGCTGTCGCTGACAGATTGCTTCGCCGAGGCGCTGAAGCACAACCTCGACGTGCAGGTGCAGCGCTATAATCCGCAGATCTCGCTCTACGACCTGCGCGCGGCCTACGGCGGCTACGACCCGGTGCTCAACCTTTCCGGCCAGCATGACTACAACCGTTCCGGCGGATTTTTTCCGACCAACGCCGTTACGATCTCGCAGGATAACAATTTCAAGTCCGACCTGGGCGGGTCGCTGCCGACAGGCACGACTTACGACCTGTCCGGCAACGTCAAAGACACCTACGGCAGCAGCCCAGAAAATTCTAGCGGCCAGATCGGCGTGTCGGCGACGCAGCCATTGCTGAAAAATTTTTGGATTGATAACACCCGGCTAACGATTTCCCAGAAGAAAAACCAGCTGCAATATTCCGAACTGGGACTGCGCCAGCAGATCATCACCACGGTGACGGCGGTGGAGAACGCTTATTTCGAGCTGATTTACGCCCGCGAATTTGTAAAGGTGCAGCAGGAGGCGCTGGTGCTGGCGGAGACGCAGCTCAAGGACGATAAAAAGCGCGTGGAAATCGGAGTGTCAGCGGAACTTGGCGGCACCATCGAACAGGACGAGGCGCAGGTGGCGCAGAGCCGCGCGAACCTGATCGCGGCGGAAAAAAAGCTGTCCGAGGACCAGAACACGCTGAAAAGTTTGCTTACCGACAATTACCTGCAATGGCACGACGTGGCCATCGAACCGACGGAAACCCTGCAGGCCGCCCAGCAGCCGTTTGACTTGCAGGACAGCTGGGGCAAGGGCATGACGCAGCGTCCGGATTTGTTGCAGGCGCGGCTGAACGTCGAGCAGCAGGGCATCCAGCTGCGCTTTGACCGCAACCAGCTTTTCCCGCAGCTCGACCTCATGGGCAGCTTCGGCTACAACGGCGCGGGGCACGAGTTCAACAACACCTTCGACCAATACGGCGCAGCCAGCCGGCCGTTTTACAGCTATGGCGCGCAGCTTTCCATTCCCCTGAGCAACGTGAAGGCGCGCAACAATCTGAAGGCCGACCGGGTGACGGAAAAGCAACTACTGCTCCAGCTCAAGCAGCTTGAGCAAAGCGTCATGGTGGAGATTGACAACGCCGTCAAGACTGCGCAGTCCGCGTGGGAAAGCGTGGACGCCACGCAGAAGGAGCGCATCTTCGCCGAGGCCGCACTCAAGGCCGAGCAGGGCAAATACGCCGCCGGCAAAAGCACCACCTTCACTGTGCTGCAATTGCAGAACAACCTCACCTCCGCGCGCTCGCAGGAAATCCGCTCGCTGGCCGACTACAACGAGGCGCTCGCCAATCTTGCGCAGCAGGAAGGCAGCACCCTCCAGCGCCGCAACCTCGACGTCGTGGCCAAGTGAACGGCATGGCCGGCGACGAAAAAAAATTCCGCATCGGTTCCGTGCCGTTTCTGAACGCCGCGCCGCTTACGCGCGATCTCGACAGCGAATTAATTTTCGCCACGCCGTCCAAGCTGGCCGAGATGCTGCGCCGCGACGAACTGGACGCCGCGC
>PLYV01000118.1 GCA_003151855.1 Limisphaerales bacterium
AGTCGCTGCCGTCGGTGTTGATGACCGGCAGAATCTTCTTCAGGTCGTCGCCGAAAACTTTGCTGGAGAACAGCGCCTGGCGTGCCTTCATCCAATTCACGTTGCCGCGCAGCGTGTTGATTTCGCCGTTGTGCGCGATGTAGCGGTTCGGATGCGCGCGATCCCAGCTCGGGAACGTATTCGTGGAAAAGCGCGAGTGAACAAGCGCGATGGCCGTGGTCACGGCGGGATTCCGCAGATCGTCGTAATACTTCTCCACCTGCTCGGACATCAGCATGCCCTTGTAGGTGAGCGTCCGCGCCGAAAGCGACGAAACGTAGAACCATTTGCCGCCGGCAATCTTGTTGCCGTAACGGATGGTCTGCTCCGCGATCTTGCGGATGACGTAAAGTTTTCTTTCAAAGGCCGCTTCGTCCTTGATGCCCGCGCCGCGCCCGACAAACACCTGCGCCATGAACGGCTCCGCCGACAGCGCGCCCTTGCCGAGCGAGGAATTGTTCACCGGCACGTCGCGCCAGCCGAGCAATATCTGGCCTTCCGCCAAAATAATTTTGGCGAGTTCGGCCTTGACCGCATTGCGCTCCGCCAAATCTTTCGGCAGGAAAACCTGGCCCACGCCGTAGTCGCCGACGGCCGGCAGCTTGAAACCGAGCCGCGCCGCTTCCGTCACAAAGAAATCATGCGGAATCTGGATGAGCAGGCCCGCGCCGTCGCCGGTGTTCGCCTCGCAGCCGCACGCGCCGCGATGGTCGAGGTTCACGAGAATCTTCAGGGCGTCGCTCACCATCTGGTGCGACTTCTGGCCCTTCATGTTGACGACGAACCCCAGCCCACACGCATCGTGCTCAAACTGCGGATCATAAAGGCCCTGTTTTTGCGGCGCGCCGAGGCGCACCGTGGCGGTGTCATTAGCTTTCTGCATTGGTATTCTGGTGAACGCGGGACGGATATGCTCGCGTTCCGTTATTTTTTACTCAATTTTTACAACTGTGCAATCATTGTTTTTGAAAAAAAGCGTTTATCTGCGCATTAGAATCCGGTTTTTTTGCCCCGCTTGCATTAGCTGGCTAAAAACGCCCGCCAAAAAAAATAATCTGTTACTTTTTTCCGGCGGCGGCCATATACCTGTGCAAGCATGAATGACGACCTGACCCTGCTGCGACAATACGCGGCGACGAATTCCGAAGCCGCCTTTGCCGCGTTGGTGAACCGCCATGTCAATCTGGTCTATTCCGTGGCCCTCCGCCAGGCGGGCGACCCGCATCTGGCCCAGGAAATCACCCAGGCCGTCTTCATCATTCTCGCGCGCAAGGCGGACAAAATATCACCGCCCACCGTGCTGGCCGGCTGGCTGTGCCGCACGGCGCGTTACGCCGCCGCCGATGCGCTGAAAAACCGGCGGCGTCGCCAGCAGCGCGAACAGGAGGCCTATATGCAATCCGTTTTGACTGGTGGTGGCGATGTCCTGTCGCCGCAAAATCAAAAGGAAACCTGGACGCACATCGCGCCGCTGCTGGACGGAGCGATGGAAAAGCTGGGGCAAAAAGATCACGACGCCCTGGTGCTGCGGTTTTTTGAAGGCAAGAATTTTTCGGAAGTGGGCGTGGCCCTGGGCGCGAGCGAGGATGCGGCCAAGGTGCGCGTGCATCGGGCCATGGAAAAGCTGCGGAAGATTTTCACCAAACGCGGCGTGAGTTCCACCACCGCCATTCTGGCCGGGGCGATTTCCGCCCACTCCGTGCAGGCCGCTCCCGCAAGTTTGGCCGCCGCCATCACGGGAAAAACACTCGCGACAACCACAGCTGTAACTGTAACCAAAGCCATTATTATGACTGCGCTGCAAAAAACCATTGTCATCGCCTCCGTTGGCGTCCTTGCCGGAGCGGGCATCTACGAAGCGGTCAACCTTGCGCAAAAACCCGCGCGCACACCAATCGTTGCCGGGAAGGAGCCTCCGAATTCCACGGGAGATTATGTGTCGCGGGAGCAATTTGCGTTCGCTGGTTATGCCACTCCTGAAGCTGCAATCAAATCCCTCGTTTGGATCCAAAGTAAAGGTGATTTCAAGGCCACCTTGGAGAGCGCGTCCCCACGGTTTCGTGCCATTATAGAGCAAGCAGTGAAAGCGGCGCCCAATGGAGAAAGCACCATTGTCAACAGCATCGTTGCCGAGTCGGAAAACTATTTGGGTTATCGCATCACCGACGTGAAAAACATTTCGGATGACAAAATTGTGGTCTCGGTTTTGGTGGACGATGCCAGGCTTAAACAAATCGGTGCCGGTGATAAAGGTTACAATGCTTTGATGGCAAAATCACAAAAACAATGGCAGTTAATTCGAATTAATTCGGAGTGGAAATACGATGGCGCACCCGATAGGCCCAAGCAATAAATCATCGCAGCGCCTTCGCCGCAATGTCGCGGCGAAAAGCCGGATTAAAAAAGAAAAGCAACCCGCCCCGCTGTCTGCCAACGGGAGCGTCCGGGTTCACTGCGGCGGCGCGCACTGAGTGTCGCGCCCTACCTTCGCGCCAGCGTTTTGGAGTGCGGCGGCCCGCCGCCGCTTTTAAACGGGCCACACGAGCGTTGCCGGGTGTCTTTCGCCGATTGCGCGAACGGCGCGCAGCTGGCCGGGTTGAAAAATAATTGTCCAATTTCGCCGTCCGTCGGTCATTATCTATAAATGCCAGACGCCGACGACATGGATTTGCTCCGGGAATTTGCCCGCCACAATTCTGAAACCGCCTTTGCCGAACTGGTGCAGCACCATATTAATCTCGTTTATTCCGTGGCCCTGCGCCACACCGCCAATCCCGGCGACGCGCAGGATGTGACGCAGGCCGTCTTCATTATTCTCGCCCGCAAAGCCGCCCGGTTGAATGAGCGCACGGTGCTGACGGGCTGGCTTTACGAAACCACCCGGCTTGGCCAAAACAATTTCTGTCGTCGCCGTGGCGAAGGGGGCGGCGGCAGGAACTACCACTTTAACCTTGGTGAAAGGAACTTTGAAAATTTTGGCGGGGGGGAAGCTGAAAATTATCTGGGGATTTGGTGTGGCTGTCTTGCTGACCGGGAGCGTTGCTGGCGTCTTCATGGCAAGCAGGGCAGGGAATGCCACGATTGACGATGGTGTGCGTCCAAGTTAATTGTGAGACCAAATTTTTGGTAAAGTGGTTGACACATTTTGGTTTTGGCGGACGGCGATCTTCGCGCGTTGACGGGCCGGATTTAACGGTTGAGCCGGGCAGCTGCTTGTCGCGGCCAATCTCAATCGGGATGCAGGGCGCGATGGACGGTTTCGGCCATTATCGGGGCGGTGCTGGGTTTTTCCAGCAACTCGCGGAAGCCCAGCGCCCGCACTTTTTCGACATTCAGGGAGCTGCTGTAGCCGGTCATCAGGATGATGGGGAGGCTGGGCCGGATTTGGAGCATCTCGACGCCGAGATTCAGGCCGTCCATGGCCGGCATGGCCAGGTCGGTGATGACCAGGTTGAAGGCGTCCGGTTTTTCGCGGAATGCGGCCAGCGCTTCGATGGCGCTGGTCTTTATGGTCATGGTATAGCCGAGGCCTTCGAGCACCCTTTTGCCAAGGTTGGTCAGGGACTCTTCGTCGTCCACGAGCAAGATGTGTTCGCCCTGGCCGCGGGGGATGGGCGTCACCGCCTTTTCCGGCACCACGGCCTGGGTTTTCAGGACGGGGAAATACAAGTGGAACACGGTGCCTTTGCCTGGCTCGCTGTCAACGGAGATGCCGCCGTCATGGCTTTTCATGATGCCGTGCACCACGGCCAGCCCCAGGCCGGTGCCTTCGCCCACGGGTTTGGTGGTGAAAAAGGGATCGAAAATCCGTTCCAAGGTGGCGCGATCCATGCCGCAGCCGGNNAGGCGTTGGTGCCGAGGTTCATGATGACCTGATGGATGGCGGTGGCGTTGGCCAGCACGGTGGGGGTTTCGACCAGGTTGGTTTCTATGTTGATGGTGGCCGGCACGCTGGCCCGCAAAAGCTTGAGGGCTTCCAGAATGATGGGATTCAACTGGAGGGGTTCGCGTTCGGTCTTGTTCTGGCGGCTGAAGGTCAGAATTTGAGCGACTAGGCCGGTGGCCCGGTCAGACGCTTTCGAGAGGTGTTCCAGATAGCCCAGGATGTCCGGACGGTCGGCCGCCGCCGCGTTGGCCAGATAAATGTAACCCACGATGGCGGAAAGGATGTTGTTGAAATCATGGGCGATGCCGCCGGCGAGCTGGCCGATGGATTCCATTTTTTGCGCCTGCAGGAACTGCGCCTCCAGTTTGCGGTGCGCGGTGATGTCCCGAAACGACCAGATGCGGCCATAATATTTTCCGTGCTTGTCCCGGACGGGCGACGAGTAGCGGTCCAGGATCGTGCCATCGGCCAGCTCGATCTCATCGCGGCCAACCTCGTCCCGATGGGCATAGAGATATTCCACCCGGCCGAGATATGCCTCCGGTTTCTTCATCAGCCGGGCGGTGTGTTGCCGCAGCTTGTGGTCGTCGGGGTTCTCGGCAATCTCCGTGGGCACCTGAAATAATTCGAGGAGCCGCTGGTTTTGCAACAGGATCTTTTTCTGGCTGTCCACCACCAGGATGCCGTCGGGCGCGGAATGCACCTGCGCCTCGAAAAAAGCGGTGCGCCAGCGCAGTTCGTTCTCGACCCGCTTGCGCTCGGTGATGTCGCGCGAAATGCCCATGATGCCGATGATCCTCCCGGCGGCGTCGCGCATCGGCATTTTCGTGGTGGACGCCCAGGTGATCCGTCCGTCCCGCCACATCTCGCGCTCCTCTTTGGCAATGATCGGCCACCCGGTGCGGATGATTTCCTGTTCGTCCTCAAAGGCGGGCCGGGCGTGCGCCTCCGTGAAGAAGTCAAAATCCGTCTTGCCCACCAGCTGATCCGGGGAATCCACCCCGAACTGGCGGGCCTGGGCCTTGCTGGATTTGATGAAGCGGGACTGGGTGTCCTTGAAATAAATATGGTCCGGCGAATTGTCCAGCATCGTCTGCCACAGATAACGTTCGTATTCCAGCGCGGCTTCCGCCCGCTTGCGTTCGGTGATGTCCTGGATGGCCGCGCGCATGCCGACAATGACGCCGTCCTCCCGTTTCAGCAGCCGGTCCTTGATGAGCACCGGAAAGGTGGAGCCGTCCTTCCGGCGGAACGTCCGCTCGAAGCCTTCCGGTGGCGTCGGCGCCCCGCCCAGTTTCGCCAGCGCGGCCCGGCGGGACAGTTCCTCATCCGCAGAAAGCTTCCAGACAAATTGACCGAGCAGGTCTTCGGCGGCGTAACCCAGCATTTTCAGCTCGGTGTTGTTGATGCGGACGAGGCGGCCCTCGGTGTCCACCTCGTGAAAACCCACGGGGGCGTTGTCGAACAGGTCCTTGAACTCCTCGCGGCTCCGGCGCAGTGCCGCCGCCGCCAGTTTTTCCTGCGCTTGCAGCCGCTTTTTTTCCAGCGCGCGTTCGACCGCCTGGCCTAGGCGGGTGATCCGGTCCTTCAGCAGATAGTCCGTGGCCCCGTGCTTCATGGCTTCCACGGCCAGCTCTTCGCCGACCGTTCCGGAAACCAGGATGAACGGAATGTCACAACCGCTGGCCTGCAGCAGTTCCGCCGCCCGCAGGCCGCTGAACTGCGGCATCGCATAATCGGAGAGGACGATGTCCGGCAGCTTTTTAAGTTCCGCCAGAAAATCCACTTCCGTCTCCACGCGCCGCCACGTCGGGGCAAAGCCGTCGCGGCGCAACTGGGTCAGCACCATTTCCGCGTCATCGGACGAATCCTCGACAATCAAGATGTTCAGCGGCGTGGCCATCGACGTTCAGGGATTGGGCGGCTGGTTGAGCAGCATCCAATACATGCCCAGATCCTGCACGGCGGCGGCGAAGCCTTCAAAGTTCACCGGCTTGACGATGTAGCTGTTGGTGCCGAGCTTGTAGCTTTCAATCACGTCCTTCTGCTCCTTGGATGAGGTCAGGATCACCACCGGAATCGTCTTTGTGCGCGGATCGCTCTTGACGCGTTTCAACACTTCCAGACCGTCAATTTTCGGCAGCTTCAGATCGAGCAAAATCAATTTCGGCCTGTTTTCCACCCTGCGCCCGACGTGGGTGCCCTGGGCGAAAATAAAATCCAACGCCTCCGCGCCGTCGTGGGCGACTTGGATGTGGTTGGCCAGATTCGCCTTGCGCAACGCGCGCAGCGTCATGTGCAGGTCGTCCTCGTTGTCCTCGACCAGCAGGATTTCAACTTCCTTGGTTTCATTCATAAAATCAGCCTTTTTTTAATATCGGACGGAGTGGCGGATTTGCAATCCGGTCCGGGGATTCAGGTTTGATTTCGCTTTCGATGGTGAAATAAAAAGTGGCGCCGTGGTTCAACTGCGCCTCGGCCCACACGCGCCCACCGTGGCGATGGATGATCCGCTGCACAATCGCCAGGCCGACGCCCGTGCCCTCGAACTCGTCCGCGCGGTGCAGCCGCTGGAACACGCCGAACAGTTTGCCCACATACTGCATGTCAAAGCCCACGCCGTTGTCGCGCACAAAATAGACATTCTCGCCGTCGTTCCGCGTGCAGCCGACCTCCACGATCGCCGGCTCGCGATCGCGGGAGTATTTGATCGCGTTGGACAACAGGTTGATCCAGACCTGCTTCAGCAGCAGAGGATCGCCCTGACACGCCGGCAGTTCCCCGATGCGCAGCTCGATCTGGCGGTCTTCCAGCAGCGGCTTCAATTCATCCAGGGACTCCTGGACAATCAGCCGGAAATTCACGGGCTGCCGGTTCATGGCCAGCCGGCTCAACCGGGAGAACGCGAGCAGGTCGTCGATCAATTCGCCCATGCGCTGCCCGCCATTGCGAATCCGCTCCAGATAATTCCGGCCCGCATCCGGCAACAACGGGCCGAAATCATCCAGCACGATTCCGGCAAAGCCGTTCACGGCCCGCAGCGGGGCGCGCAGGTCATGGGAAACCGAATAGGAGAACGCCTCCAGCTCCTTGTTGGCCGCCTCGAGTTCGACCGTGCGCCGGGCGACGCGCTGTTCCAGTTCCGCGTTCAACTGGCGGATCTCCGCCTCGGCATTTTTGAGGTCGTTGATGTCCACCACGGTGGTCAGCTCCTCATAGTTTCCGTCGGCGCATTTCCGGCGTTGGAAGGTGAAGGCGACCCAGACCACCTCGCCGTCCAGCCGGACATAACGCTTCTCCAGCGAGATTTTGCCGGTCCGGTCCGGCCCCAGAAGTTCATCGGCCAGCTTCTGTTGCCGGCGGGCGTCATCGGGATGGACCAGCCGCTGGTAGATTCCCGGGATCTGATCCTGTTCCTTCGTGAGGCCGCAAATCTGCAGGTGGGCATCGTTGATGATGCGCTGGTATTGTCCGTCCGGCTGCACGATGGCATAAGCGATGCCGACGGGCGTGGACTCAAAAATCAACTTGAAGCGCGCCTGCTCCCGCGCCGCTTCTTCCTGCGCCCGTTTGCGCTCGGTGATGTCGGCGCGGATGGCGACGTATTGGCGGGGTTTGCCGTCGTCGTTGAGGAACGGCACGATAGTCGTGTCCACCCAATAGAACGAACCGTCCTTGGCCCGGTTCTTGATCTCGCCGTGCCAGACCTTGCCGTGCGCAATCGTCGTCCACAGATCGCGAATAAATTCCTTGGAGTGATGCCCGGAGTTGATGAGGCGATGATCCTGGCCGATCAATTCCTCACGGGAATATTTGGAGATGGCGCAGAACTTGTCGTTGACGTAGGTGATTTTACCCTGCGCATCGGTGATGGCCACGATGGCGTGCTCGTCCAGCGCGGATTTCAGGTCGTTCACCTCTTTAAGAGTCGCCTTCAGCAGTTGTTCAGCCTGTTTGCTCTCGGTGATGTCGCGGGCGATTTTGGAAGCGCCGATGATTTTGCCCTGGCTGTCTTTGATCGGCGAAATGGTAACCGAGACGTCAATCCGTTTTCCATCCTTCCTGACCCGGACAGTTTCCAGGTGTTTAATGCTTTCGCCGCGCGCAATCTGGGCGAGAATTTCCGCCTCTTCGTGGGCGCGCTCCGGCGGGATGAACGTCAGCATGGGTTTGCCGATGGCTTCCCGCGCCGGGTAGCCGAAAAGTTTTTCCGCGCCGGGATTCCAACTGGTGATGACGCCGTTCAAATCTTTGCCAACGATGGCGTCGTCGGACGATTCGATGATGGCCACGAACCGCGACAAATTCAGGTTTTGCTTTTGAACCTGCTCCAGCATCTGGTTGAAGGCGTCGGTAAGCAGGCCTACTTCGTCCGCGCCGAATTTTCTGGCCCGGACGGAATAATCCCGCCGTTCGGAAATGGCGTGGGCCGTCTCGGCCAGCACCAAAATGGGTAGCGAAATCTGCTGTTGCAGCTTGCGGGAAAGCAGCCAGGCCGCCAGCAGGACCGCCGCAATCACCGCCAGGGCGATGCTGATGGAGAGGCGCAGCCATTTGGATTCAAGCGTCCCGACGTCGAAGCGGAGATAGAGCGTGCCCAGCCTTCGGTCGCCCTGCACGACGGGCTGGAATCCGACCAGAAACGAATGATCCGGTCGGATTCCATCCGGTTGCGGCGCGGCGGGCAGGGCGGCGGCCGTCAGGTTGCCCGGATATTTTGAAAATAATTTTCCCTCGTTGTCGTAGAGCGCGGCGGCGGTGATGTAAGGCTCGGCCTTGAGCGCGGACAAGGTTTCCTCCGCGTCGGTCGGGTTGGCAAAAGCCAGCGCAGCGGTGCTGTTGGCGGCGATGATTTTCCCCACCGTGGCGAGCTGCCGGGTCGTGGATTGCTGGAAGCTCAGAAACTCGTAGGTCAGCAATATCCCGCGCATCAGCAGCAAGGCCGTGACGGTGGTCAGCAAAATGATCACCATCAGCTTCCGCCGGATGGGGACGTCCTTGAGTCTCATGGGCCGGCCTTTTCAGTAGGAGCCACGATTTCCGCCGGCCGGAGCAGCTTGGAGCTGATGGTCAGGTCGGCGGCTTTGGCGGCGGCCAGGTTGATCCGCAGGTGGATTTTATTTTTCTCGGTGATGAACCGGATCATGCCGCCCTGCTGGGCAAAACTCTCGGCGTCACCCACCGTCAGGATGTTCCGGCCCTTCAAGCTTTCAAAAACCTGGTTTAGCTGGCCGGCTTCCGACTGGCTGACGAACAGGATGTGGCATGTCTTGATCTCCTCCGGCCGGCGATAGTGCTGGATGACCAGCGGATGTTTGTTCACCGCTTCCCCGCGCACGGTTTCCTCCAGATAAGTGCCAAACGGATTTTCGCCGAGCACGCCGATGACCAGCGGCGTCTGTGCTTCGGGAAAGGCATTGGTCGGCCACTCGACAAACTGCGAAAAGTTGAAGAGAAAAACAGCCTTGATCTGATACTCCTTGGTGGCCGCCGGTTGGGCCGCCAGCTTCAAACCACCGAGCAGGAGCAGGGCAGACACGGCGAACCGCACGCCGGACAAAACGAATCGCCCGCTGCGTTCCTGATGACGCGTTGAAGCTAGAAACGCCATGTGACCTTTCCGTAAACGCTGCGCGGGATTTCCTGACGGCTGGCCGCCGCGCCGAATTCTGGATGGCGATCTTGCAGGAGGTTCTGCCCGACGATGGCGAGTTCCAGATGCTTGAACTGCTTGGCGATCCGCACGTCAAAGGTAAAATAGCTGGGCACGTTGGGCGACGGCAGCGTGTCCACATAACGCGCCGTGACGTCGAATTGAAACTGCGCGGGCAGGTCCATGATGGACTGGATGGAGGCTTGGTTTTGCGGGTCGTTGCCTTCCCGCACGCTGGGCGTGGCGGAACTGGAGGTCGGCCAGAGATATTTGTTGATGTAACTGTAGCCGCCCCGCAGTTGCCACCAGCCGGTCGCCTGATAATTGACCGACAGTTCGCCGCCCCAGACGTCGCCCCGGAAATGATTGGCGAGAATGAAATGGCCGGGACTGGTCGCATCCAAGCTGCGGAGATCATCGTAATAATTGTAGTAGGCGGACACGGCGATGGAGATTTTTTCCGCCGGCTGGATGCGGTAGCCCAGCTCATAGGCGATCAGTTTTTCCGAATCAAAATTGGTTCCGCCCGCCAGCAAATACGGCGATGTGCCCGGCACATAAAAATCCCGGTCAATGCGGCTGGGCGTCCGCACGGCGCGCGAAACCGCCGTCCACGCCGTTTGCTGCGGCGTGACCAGCCAGGCCAGCCGCGCGCTCGGCTCGTATTCAAAACCGCTGTAATCATTGTGTTCCAGCTTGGTGCCGAGCGTCAGGTTCAGTCGGTCAGGCACCAGCGCGATCTCATCCTGCACAAACCCGCTGAACGTCTGCTGCACCAGGTGGGGCGGCAGAAAGGCCAGCGCCTTTGAATTACCCACGTTGTCCTCGGTCAGCCGGTAGCCGAGTCCCCAGACAATGTTGTTCCGCTCGCCGAGCGGAAAGCGGTGTTGAAAATCCACATCGTAGGTGTCGAGATTTTCAGAAAACGTGGCGGGAATATTCCGGTGCGTCCGGTCGTAATACATTTGCAGCTTGAAATCGGACTCGTCGGAGAACGTGTGCGTCCAGCGCCCGATGACATTGCCGCCGTTCACGTCGGTGTCGCCGTTCGTGCCGGGCAGGTCCGTCTGGCCGCCATAAATGTCACCCTGCAACGTCAGCAGGTTGACGGGCGCCGGCTCCCAATCCAGCCGAAAACCGCCCTGGCCCATGCGCCAGTCGTTGGTCGCCTCGTGACCGTTCGGCAGCACCGCGCTGTCGCGGTCAAAATATTTGCCATAGACCCGGTAGGACAGGTTGGTCGTCACCTGGCCGCCGTAACGGAAGCCGCCGAAATCACGCAGCTCCGTGCCGCCGCCGCCTTCGAGAAACAATCCCTGTGTGTCCTTCGCCGACTTGGTGGTGATGTTGATCACGCCGTTGACCGCGTTGGCGCCCCAC
The DNA here is from genome assembly GCA_003151855.1 of Limisphaerales bacterium. GTDB lineage: Bacteria > Verrucomicrobiota > Verrucomicrobiia > Limisphaerales > UBA11358 > UBA11358. The sequence goes on from PLYV01000118.1 coordinate 10,959, forward strand.
AACGTCGCCCCCGGCCCGCTGATGACTTCGATCCGGTCAATGTCCTCCAGCAACGTGTCCTGCACATCCCAGAAAACGCCCGCATACAACGGCGTATAGACCGTGCGCCCGTCAATCAGCACCAGCATTTTGTTGGCGGTCGTGTTGTTGAATCCGCGCGAGCTGATGGCCCACTGGCTGGAATCCACCTGCGCCACCTCCAGATTTCCCGCCAGCCGCAGTGCCTCCGGCAGGCTCGACGCGCCGGAACGGCGGATCTGCTCGCCGGTGATGACCTGGATGGCCGAGGCGGTTTCCGATAATTTTTCCGGGCGCTTGGAAACCGACGTTACCTCGATGTCCATCAGTTCTTCCACGCTCAATTTTTTCAGCTCGCTGGGCGGCGGCAGCGTTTCGTTGGTCTGGGCCAGGGAAAGATTTGGAGGGCAGAGCAGGCTAAAAAAAAACGCCATCAAAACCAGCGGGCGCGGCCTCCAATGCCGGCGGAGTTGGCAACCCGGTCTGGCACCGCTGAACTGGGCGTTGAATATTTTCATAAGTTTAAATCTGAAAAAATCAGCGGACCCGCAAACATCCCATATTTCCCATGTGATTTTATAAATTTAACAAACGTGTTGGTTCAAGGCGTTGTTTCCGTTTCGTTGAAATATTTTTTGGAGCATTCCGGGCAGATGCCGTGGGTGAAAGTGACATCGGATTTTTGCGAGAGATATGTTTCGACCTGCTGCCAGTAACCCTGGTCGTCGCGGATGCGCTTGCAGGCGGCGCAGATGGGCAGCAGGCCGGCGAGGGTCTTGACCTGCCGCAAGGCGTCGGTGAGTTCCGTGATCAATTTTAAACGGTCCTGCTCGTCCTGCTTTTGGCGGGAAATGTCGCGCGCGATCGCCGAGGCGCCGGTGATTTTGCCCTCGTCGTTTTTGATGGGCGAAGTGGCGATGGATACGGGGATGACCCGGCCATCCTTGCGCCGCCGCTCCGATTCATAGGTGCCCACCAGTTCCCCGCGGCGGACGCGCGCCAGGATGTCGAGCAGTTCATCCCGCCGGTTCAACGGGAAGAGCACCGCGATGGAGCGGCCGATGATTTCTTCGGCGCGATAGCCGTAAATCCGTTCGGCGGCCGGATTCCAACTGACGATGAGGCTGTCCAGGTTCTTGCTGTAAATGGCGTCCTCGCTGGATTCAACGATGGCGGCGAAATGGTGCAGGGCCGCTTCGGCGTTGATCCGGGCCAGGCGGGCGCGGGCCGATTCCATTTCGCGTTCAATGGCCGGCACCAGCCGGGCGAGGTTGCCTTTGACGATGTAGTCGTCCGCGCCGGCTTTCATCATGTGCACAGCGGCTTCTTCGCCGCAGGTGCCGGACACAAAGATGAAGGGGATGTTGAGTTTTGATCCGGTGATCAGCTGGAGCGCCTCGGAACCGCTGAATTGCGGCATCGTATAATCAGACACCACCACGTCCCAGCTTTGCTGCTGGAGGGCGGCCTGCATTTCCCTGGCGGTTTCGACCCGGCGATGTGTTGGTTCAAAGCCGTGGCGCCGCAATTCGTGCAGCAGCAGCAGCGTGTCATCATCGGAGTCTTCCACCACCAAAACATTTATCGGTTTTCCCATAAAAATATTTTTTCAGCAGTTAATATTTTTTCCAACAGTTTCCAGTCCGTCTCAAAAACTTAAAACTAAGTTTTCACTCGTTGCCTGGTCGCAAAGTTACGCCTGCAAGGACAAGGCTGGTTTCAGCAGCGCCCAATTCAGGTTTAACAGCGGCGTCACCCGGCTCAGTCCCTGAAAATCCACCGGCTTCATGATGTAGGTTTCGACTCCCAGCCGCCGGCATTCGGCGATGTCCGGTCCCTTTTGCGACACCGTCAGAACCACCACCGGAATCGCGCGCGTTTTTTTATCGGCCTTGATCCGGAGCAGCACCTCCAGTCCGCTCACCTTGGGCAGGTTCAAATCCAACAGGATGACTTGCGGGTTGTCTTCCGCCGGGCGCGACGCGTAGCTGCCCCGGCAAAACAAATAATCCAGCGCTTCCGCGCCATCGCGCACCACCGTGATGCGGTTTTCAAACCGGGCTTTTTGGAAGGCGTGCCGGGCCATCTCCTCGTCTTGCGCATCGTCCTCAACCATGAGGATGTTGACAAAACTTCTGCCGTGGCCGTTGTGTCCGCCGCCATCGGATTCTTCTCTCTTGTTGAACTCGGCCGGGAAAAAAGCGGTCACGGAAATATCCAGCGCGCGGGCGAGCCGGGTGATGCTTTCAAGAGACAGGTTGCGCGCGCCGCGCTCCACATCGGAGATGTAGGTGCGATGTAAATCCGAGCGTTCGCCAAGCTCCTCCTGTGAGATGCCCCGACGGTTTCTCCAAGCCTTGACCGAAGCCCCGAATGTTTTTTTTACGTCAAATATTTGCACAAGCCAGATTTTTTTGTCTCGCTGTCAAACTTCCCGTGTCAGCACAACCCTACCACGGTATAAATTTTACTCAACAGACTATAAGTGACTCTGCTTGACGGCGTAAAGTCGGAAGATAGCAAGGTCGTGGGATTGAATCGTTGGCGAAGAATGGCAAAAACCAACGGCTGCCAGATGAAGCTTTCCCGGCGTTTACGCGGCTTTTCCGCTGTATCGTCAAAAAATAAAATAAAAAAAGGTTCCGCCAGCGTTGCCGGCGGAACCTTGATGTTTTTTAGATTGAATCAGTAAGAATAGGTGGCGTTGAACATGTTGCTTTCCGAGTCATGCACGACCTTGAAGCCGACCTTGCGGCAGATGTGGTGCATCTCATGGTTGTCCGCGAGCACCTGGCCGGAAAGCTTGGTCAGCTTCTCGTCGCGGCCAATCTCAATCAGGCGTTTAAGCAGTTCGGTGCCGAGCCCCTGTTCGTGCCATTCGTCGCTGACGAGCACGGCGAATTCCGCCTCGCCGAGCGCGTGCTGTTTGCTCAGGCGGCCGACGCCGAGAATCTTCTTCTCCTCGCCCTTGGCCACCTTCAACTCGGCGACGAGCGCGATTTCGCGGTCATAGTCGTTGAAGCAGATGCGCGTGAGGCGCTCGTGCGCGATGCGCTGCGACAGTTTCAACGCGGAGAAATAGCGGTTATAGACGCTTTCTTCGGACAACGTCTCGTGGAATTTCACCATGAGCGGCTCGTCTTCCGGCTTGATGGGGCGGATGAGCAGCGGCGCCTTGTTCTTCGTCTTCCACTGCGTCGCGTATTGGTTCGGATACGGGCGGATGGCGGACTTGGGCAGCTTGTTTTCCGGCGTGTCCAACGGATGCAGGACCACGCGGCCGTCGAGCGCAAAGATGCGTTCGGCGGAGACGAGCA
>PLYV01000251.1 GCA_003151855.1 Limisphaerales bacterium
GCGAAGGCGCGTGTGCGGCGTATTACCGGTATCGGAGACACGCATAAATGAATGCAAGTTGCCCAATTCCAATCTCGCAATATCCGCACGTCCTTATGGCGCATGGTGGCGGTGGCACGCTGATGCACCGGTTGCTTGAAGATGTCTTTGGCAAGGCGTTCAGCAATCCGATTCTCGATGCACGCCACGACTCTGCGCAGTTCACGGTTCCGCCGGGGAAACTCGCGATGACGACCGATTCCTACGTTGTGCGGCCGATTTTCTTTCCCGGCGGCGACATTGGCTCAATGGCAATTCACGGCACGGTGAACGATCTGGCGATGAGCGGCGCGCGGCCGCTGTATTTGAGCTGCGGCTTCATCATTGAGGAAGGCTTGCCGATGGAAATGCTGTGGCGCGTGGTCTGTTCGATGCGCGATGCCGCGAATAAATGCGGCGTGCAAATCGTTACCGGCGACACGAAGGTCGTGGACAAGGGCAAGGGTGACGGGCTGTTCATCAATACCACCGGCCTTGGCGTCATTGAGCATGAACAAAAAATCCTGCCACAAAATGTCCAGCCGGGCGACGTGGTGATCGTGAGCGGCGACTTGGGCCGGCACGNNGCATGGCGATCATGGCCGTGCGCGAGGGCCTGGCGTTTGAGACAACAATTGAAAGCGATTCCGCGCCGGTGCATGAACCGGTTTTAAAACTGTTGGAGGCTGGAATTGAAATCCACTGCCTGCGCGACCTGACGCGCGGCGGACTGGCCAGCGCGCTGAACGAAATCGCCGAGGCGGCGGGTATGAAAATCGCCATTGAGGAAAAAGCTGTTCCCGTCCGCGAAGACGTTCACGCCGCGTGCGAGATGCTCGGCTTCGACCCGTTGCACGTCGCGAACGAAGGCCGGTTTGTCGCCTTCGTCGCGGTGAAGGACGCGGACCGCGCGCTGCAAATTCTCCGTCGCCATGACGTTTCCGCCGGTGCCGCGCTTATCGGCAAGGTGGTGGAAAAATCCGCGCCGCTGGTGACGCTGCGGAGCGCGATTGGCGCAAGCCGGATTCTCGACATGCCGAGCGGCGAGCAGTTGCCGCGGATCTGTTAGTGCGGTTGGCCGGGGCACGGCGTTTACTCCGCTCCCGCCCGCGGCGATTTTCAATCAGTCTTCTTTTCGGTCCCGTCGTGAAGCGGGCGCATGATTAATTTTTACAAAGTTGAAGATAAGTGGGCAAAAATTGTCAAGAATTCAACAATAGCCGTGTGGTTGATGGTGCCATTTCCCCGTAAGTTGGGCAAAGTGGAAGCCAGCAGCATACAGACAGAATCCGTTACGCCGGTGAATAAGAAGAAGGGCACCCCCGCTTATCATCCGGCGCAGGTGCGGGAGACGGCGTTTGACCGGCCCCGGGACTGGCTGGGCAACCGGTTCATCTACGCGGTCATTTCCTCCCGCGCCACCGGCCTGTCGCTCGGTGTCAACATCAACCCCGACAAGAAATGCAATTTTGACTGCTCTTATTGCGAGGTGGATCGGCGTATCCCGTCGCGCGAACACAAGCTGGACGTGGAAGTGCTGGCGGCGGAGTTGCGCAAGACCATCGCGTTCATCCAGAGCGGCAAGCTGGCCGAGCTGCCGTCCTACCGCACGCTGCCGTCTGAACTCCTGCGGCTGCGCCAGGTGGCGTTGAGCGGCGACGGCGAGCCGACACTCGCGACGAATTTCATGGAGGCCGTCCAGGCGGTTGTGCGCGTGCGCGCGCTGGGCGGTTTTTTCAAGCTGGTGTTATACACGAACGGCACCGGCCTGGATCATCCCAATGTCCAGCGCGGCCTGGAACTGCTAACCAAGTCGGACGAAATCTGGATCAAGCTCGACGGTGGCTCGCAGTCCTTCGTGGACAAGGTGAACCGCCCGGATGTGCCGCTGGAAAAGATTTTATCAAATATTCTGCTGGTCGGACGGATACGTCCGGTTGTCATCCAAAGTTTGTTCCCTTCCATCCATGGCGAGGAGCCGCCGTTTGAGGAAATCCGCGAATATGCGCTGCGCCTCAAGGAACTCAAGGCCGGTGGCGCGCAGATTTCCATGGTGCAGATTTATTCCGCCGCGCGTCCGGGCATCAATTCGGAGTGGGGGCATCTGCCGTTGCGGGTGTTGTCGCAGATTGCGCAGACCGTCCGGCAGACGGCGGGGCTGCGCGCCGAAGTGTTTTAATTTTGGTTGTGGTTTGGTTGGCAAAAAACTTGCCGCCGGGTGGTTCCCGGCGGCCAGTTCTATTTTCAGGCGGAAGTGAAACTTAGGTGCGCGGCATCGTGTAGCCGGTCAATGCCTTCATGTATTGGGCGCGCTCAAAGGCCGCCGGTTCAGCGCAGTTCTTCTGGCTCAAACTGCCTTTCAACTGCTTGACTGATTCGTATTCGTGCTCCTCCAGCCAGTCCGTCAAATCACGTTCGATCATGGCGATCTGCGGGATGCCGTGGCGGATGACCGTCGAGCAGAGCATCGTCACGTCTGCGCCGACCATCAGCATTTTCAACGCATCCGACGCGCGGTGGATGCCGCTGGTGGCCGCGAGGCTGGCCTTTAGTTTGCCGTGGAGCAGGGCGATCCAGCGCAGCGGCAGGCGCATCGCCATCGGCGTGCTCAACAGGATGTTCGGCTTCACCTCCAGCGATTCCAGCTCGATGTCCGGCTGGTAAAACCGGTTGAACAGCACCAGTCCGTCCGCGCCGGCCTGGTCGAGGCGCTTGGCCATGTTGGCAAAGTTGCTGAAGAACGGGCTCAGCTTAACCGCCACCGGGATGGTGACGTTCGCCTTCACCGACTTTAGGATTTCGAGATAGGTCAGCTCGACTTCCGTGCCGGTGAGGTTCAGGTCGGTCGGGATGTAATAGATGTTCAGCTCCAGCGCGTCCGCGCCGGCCTGCTGGATCTGCTTGGCGTATTCCGTCCAGCCGCCGGCGGAGGAGCCGTTCAGGCTGGCGATGATGGGAACGCGCGTCGCTTTTTTCGCAGCGGCGATGTGCTTGAGATATTCCTCCGGGCCGAGGTGGTATTCATCGGCTTCGGGGAAATATGAAAGCGCCTCGGCAAAGCTTTCCGTGCCATGTTCCAGGCGCTGGTGCAGTTCCAGCCGGTCCTGCCGCAACTGTTCCTCGAACAGCGAATATAAAACCACCGCCGCCGCGCCGGCGTCCTCCATGCGCTTGAGGTTGTCAATGTCCTCCGACAGCGGCGACGCGGATACCACCAGCGGCGAGCGCAGTTTCAAACCGAGATAATTTGTGGTGAGATCCATGGTTTTATTTCGTTAAGGGTTGATCAGGCTTCGGTGCTGCTCGGCGGAACCGTCGTCGGGGCGGCGGCCGGTTTCGGGGTCGGCTGCGCCATGTATTGATAAAACTTCCAGCGGCGGTCGGCGTCCACCTGGGCCTGCGCGAAGAATCTCTTCGCGTCCTCCGGCTTGCTCTTCGTGAGCATCTTGAACCGGTTTTCCGACAGCATGAAATCCGACACCTTGGACTTGGCGGCGACGGAATCCAGTTGCAGCGGATTCTCGCCGCGTTCGGCCCGGCGTGGGTCGTAGCGATACAGCAGCCATTGGCCGGACTCGACCGCGAGCTTCTGCTGCTTCGCGCCGATGCCCTGGTCGAGCGCGATGCCGTGCGCGATGCAATGGCTGTA
>PLYV01000235.1 GCA_003151855.1 Limisphaerales bacterium
GGCAGCCAGTTGGTGAACCGGCTGCAGGACTTGAATTATCGCGTCCTCGCGGTCAGCAATCCCGCTCTGCTTGCCGCCACGGCGAAACGCGAAACGCCTTTGCTCATGTTCGTGGACTTGGAGGCGCGTGGCGAGGTTTGCGGAGCCATCGAAAAAATCCGTTCCGACGCGGCCACCACCCATCTGCCGGTGATTGCCTTTGCGCCCGACAACAAAACCGAATTGCTCGCCGCCGCGCAGAAGGCGGGCGCGAACCTGACGGTCGGCGAAAGCGCGCTGGCGGGCCACTTGCAGACGCTGCTGGAGCAGGCCTTGCACGTTGATTGAGTCAAAACTTTACCTTGACGGGCGGATAAAACAAATTCATAGTCGCCGCTCAACCACGAGGCATGAAAAATTGGGCATAGTGATGTTTTACGGACACAGCTGAACCAGCCGTGTCCGTTTCATTTTTGTCCAGCCTCGCAACTCAGGAGCGCAGTTATGGCCAGCGGCAAAGTAAAGTGGTTCGACAACAAAAAGGGCTTCGGCTTTATCGCCGATGATTCGGGTCAGGATGTCTTCGTGCACCACACGTCCATCCTCGGCGACGGCTACAAGACCCTCAACGAAGGCGAGCCGGTCACCTTCGAAGCCATTCCCAGCGAAAAGGGACTCAAGGCGCAAAACGTCCAGCGCGCCGCGGCCTGACCGCCGGCGAATTTCATTCACGTCCGCCAATGGCTTCGCTAACCTGAAGCCATGCTGGAATCGTCCCCCGCCCCCGTCACAAGCCTTTACGTCCACGTCCCGTTTTGCGCGCAGAAATGCGAATACTGCGCGTTCTACTCCGAGGCGTCCTCCGGCGAACTCATCAACCGCTACGTCGCCGCGCTTGTGCGCGAACTGGAGATCGTCGCGCATGATCTGAAACCAAAAACCATTTTCTTCGGCGGTGGCACGCCGTCCATTTTGAATCTGCGCCAGTGGGAAACCATTTTGCGCGCGCTGGAAAAACTGAACCTGTTCGGCGCGGAGGAATTCACCATTGAAAGCAATCCCGCCACCGTCTCCGCCGACAAATGCAAGCTGCTCCGCGATTTCGGCGTGAACCGCATTTCAATGGGCGTGCAGTCGCTCGACGAAAAATTGCTTGAGCGCCTCGGCCGCATCCACTCGCGCGAACAGGTGTTCAAGTCCTTTGATATTTTGCGGCGTGCCGGATTCGACAACGTAAACCTCGACCTGATGTTCGCCATCCCGACGCAGACGATGGACATCTGGCGCGCGACCTTGAACGAAGCGATGGCGATGCAGAGCGAACACCTGTCCAGCTACGAGGTGATTTACGAGGACGACACGCCGCTGTTTGACCAGCTCCAGGCCGGCGAATTTTCCGTGGATGAAAACCTCGCCTGCGAAATGTATGAGGAACTGATTTTGCGTTCCGCCGCCGCCGGTTTCCAGCAATACGAAATTGCCAATTTCGCCCGCGACACGCGCTCAACCGTTTCTTCCCTAGACGCCAGAACCCAGACGCCAGTTCCCACCTTGGCTTGCAAACACAACGTGAACTACTGGCGCGGCGGCTCATATCACGGCCTCGGCCCCAGCGCCACCGGCTACGTTCGTGGCGTGCGGACAAAAAACTGGTCGAACACGCAGCTGTATTGCGACCAGTTGGAAAAGGGCAAACGCGCCATTGAATCCAGCGAGGAACTGTCGCCGTTACGCCGGGCCGGTGAAATCGCCGCGTTCGGCCTGCGCATGAACACCGGCTGGCCGTTCGCAGACTTCCTACGCACGACCGGATTTGATTTGCGCCGAGAATGGCAAATAGAAATGGAAAAGTTGCAGGAACGCGGCTGGGCGAAAATCACCGACGGTCGTTTTCATCTCACGCACCAAGGGTTGCGTTTTGCCGACGCGGCGGCAGAAATGTTTCTGCGGTAAAACCAAACCGGCGGGGCGAACGTCCCACCAGCCATTACGTCAGGGGCAGCCGCACGGTGAAAGTTGTCCCGCGATTTTTCTCGCTCGCCACCTCAATCGTTCCGCCGTGCGCCTCGACGATGGCTTTGCAGATGGACAGCCCAAGCCCGGCGTTGCCCGCGCCCGTGCGCGACTGGTCCGCGCGATAAAACCGCTCAAACACGCGCGGCAGATCTTCCGGCGCAATCCCCTGCCCCGTGTCCGCGATTTCCAGAACCGCGAGGCCGTCTTGCGATTTCAATGTCACGCGCGCCTCGCCGCCGGGCTGGTTATATTGAATCGCGTTGGCCAGCAGATTCGTGACGACCTGCGCCAGCCGCTCGGAATCGCCGGTGAGTTCCAGCGGCGCAATTTTGGAAATGATTTTCACGCCACGTTCTTCCGCAAGTGTCTGCACCATCTCGACGCTGTCAGAAATGGTTTTGGTAAAACTCAACCGGAGCCGTTTCAAAACTTCCTGACCGGCATCAAACCGCGCCAATTCCAGCAGCGACTCGATGAGCTTGCGCATCCGCTGCGCCGCGCGCTGGCAGGCCTCGACGGTCTGCTTGTAACTCTCCGCATCGCGCTCGCGGTTCAGCGCGGTTTGCGTCTGCGTGAGGATGACGGAAACCGGCGTGCGCAGTTCATGCGCGGCATCGGCGGCGAACTGCCTCTGCTGCGCAAACGCCGTTTCCAATCGCGCAAAGGTGGAATTTAAAACGGCGGCGAGCTGGCCGAGTTCGCTTTCCGCCTCGGCGACGTTGATGCGCTGCGACAAATCACCGGCGGAAATTTTAACCGCCGTCGCGCTGATTGCATTGATGGGGTTTAATGCACGGGTAACCAGCCACCAGCCGCCTGCCAAGCCGACGACTAAAATCAAACTGCCAACCAACGTCAAATTTACGGCCGTGCGATGAAGTTCTTTCAATTCTGGCAAAATGGAACAGCCGATCCAAATTTGTTCACCCGATGGCAGCACGTCGCCGGTTTCTCTATAATCATCAAAGCTGAACATCTGCGGTGGTTTTGCAATTCGAGCGGGAAACTCTGAGAAGACGTTGACTACTCTCAATGAGTTAACCGAAGTCGTGGTGATCTCATGGTTTGGATAATTGGATGAGCGTGCGATTTCCTTGCCACCACTCCGAGGAAAAATAATGTAATAAAAACCGTGTGCTTCGCTGGCACCAAAAAGATGCGCGTCCCGTTCCGGCAGATGAAATTCCAGCGGCGGACGTCCGTTCAAAAAAATGTTGTGCGGGCGTTCGGGCATCCTCTCCGGCGGATTGTCGCCCATTGGTGGCGGGTTATCATCCTGTCCATCAGGAGGCAGGCCCTGCGGCGGACGTTCCGCATTTTGCCCACGCGGCGGTGGACGATGCAGGGCATTGGCCAATACCCCGATCCGCCGATGCAACTCTTCGTCAATCTGACGGAATTGCCGGTTGCGCTCCAGTTGATACGCCGTGCCGCCAAACCCCGCCAGCACGACGACGAGAATCAGCCCATACCAGAGCTGCAAGCGCCACTTGATGGATTTGAGGATTTTCATTCGATGCAATAGCCGTGGCCGCGCCGGGTGACAATGAATTCCGCGCCTAGTTTTTTGCGGACATTGGAAACATGAACGTCCAACAGGTTGGACAGCGAGCTTTCGTTCTCGTCAAAGAGATGCTCGTAAAGCTGCGTGCGCGTGACGACTTCGCCACGATGCAGCGCCATGAATTCCACCAGCGCGTATTCACGGGCGGTCAGTTCCACCGCTTTATCCTTGAAGAAAACATGGCGCGCGGCAGTGTCAATTTGCACGTCGCCGATTTCGATGATGTTCGTGGTTAGGTTCGCGCTGCGTCGGATGATGGCGCGGAGGCGCGCGAAAACTTCTTCGAGGTCGAACGGTTTCACGACGTAATCATCCGCGCCGGTATCGAGACCTTTCACGCGGTCACGCGTCTGGTCGCGCGCGGTGAGCATGAGCACGGGCGTCTTTTTGGTTTTGCGGAGGCGCTTTAGGATTTCCCAGCCGTCCATGCCCGGCAGCATCACATCGAGGACGATGGCGTCGTAGTCCGTGCCCTCGGCGTTGAAAAGACCGTCGGCGCCGTTGGCAGCGGTGTCCACGGCGTAGCCTTCCTCGCGCAACGCCTGGGCGAGGCTCGCGAGCAAATCCGGTTCATCTTCAACAACGAGAATTCTCATGTTCGGGCTGGCGAAGTTTTAGCACGGACGCCGGGAAACCGCCAGCGCGTGAATCTTCGCACCGCCAACCTTAAGGCAAGATGAAGACGAAAATTGCACACTGCTGTGCAATTAATAGTCGGCTTCATGTTTGCTTAAGGTTCATCCGCGTAAAGTGGCGGCATGAAAATTCCAATTCACGCCCGGCCGGAAATGAACTTCGCCGTCGCGCTGCTCGGCGTTCTTATCACCCTCCAAACAGTCGCGCAGGCCGCCGACCCGCGCACGAACTCGTGGTTCACCACCTACTCCGGCCAATACGCACGCATTTACACGAACGATGTTTCGCGCACCAACGGCTATTCGGTCACGACCTGGACGAACAGCACGGCGCAGGCGGTGCCGGTGTATTGCGGCGTGCAGGAGATTTATTCGTCGTCGAACTGGGTTTATATCCGCAGCACCGGGCTGGGCAGTTTTGTGATGGGGCCGTGGTATCTCAACGCTGCCCACTCACAGCCTTTTCCCAACTGGCCGGTGAACCAAAAAACTTTTTATCGCATTCCGCGCTTTCCCTCCGTGCCGTCCACCAAGACCGCGAACGGCGGCGGGCCGATTGGTTATTTTGTGGACGGCGCGGCGATGTTCAACAGTTGGGACGCCTATACCTGGAGCACCGTTTCCAACACGGACGCGCAAAACATCACTGGCTATTGGAACCGCGACGCGTATGTGAACGAAGGCGTGAGCTTCGACCCGAATAACGCACATCAGGCGAACGGCCAGTATCATTATCACGCCAATCCGCCCGCGCTGCGCTACCAGCTCGGCGACCATGTGGATTTCAACCCAGTGACAAAGATATACACCGAGTCCACTAACACGACGACGAAACATTCGCCGATTCTCGCGTGGACGGCGGATGGCTATCCGGTCTATGGGCCTTACGGCTACAGCGTTTCCAACAATGCCAGCAGCGGCATCCGCCGGATGATTTCCGGCTACGTCCTCCGCAATGGACAATACGGCACGAGCAATCTCAACGTCACCGGGCGCACGACAATTCCGCAATGGGCCGTGCGGCTGTTCAACGTCAGTTCCAACCAGACCGGCGCGCCGCTCACCGGCAACCACACGCTCGGCTGTTACATGGAGGACAATGATTACCTCGGCGACCACGGCTATTTGCCAGGCACGAACACCTTTGACCTCGACGAATACAACGGCCGCTGGTGCGTCACGCCGGAATTTCCCGGCGGCACCTACGCCTACTTTGAAAGCATCAGCAGCAACGGCACGCCGGTGTTTCCTTACAATATCGGCCGTGGCTTTTACGGCAGTCCGACCGGCGGGGTGGTGAGTGCGATTTCCGTCACGGAAAACGCCATCACTAATTTTCTCGGCGGCACGAATTTAACATCAACCATCAGTTCCCCGACCGTGAAAAATGGAATGGTCACGCTCACCTGGAGCGCGGTTGAAGGTGGCAGCTACGAAATTTACGCCACGACGAATCTCGCAAATTCTTCCGGCTGGACCACGCTTGCTACGGGTCTTCTACCGAACCAAACCACCGGCGGCTTTACGAACGCCACCGCTTTGAGTCAAAGATTTTATCGCGTCGGGCGCGACTCCGTGACGACTTTCGACAGCGCCGGCACGACACTATTCGCTACCAACAGCGTCGCCCCCGGCGGAGCGGCGTTTCGCGGCCAGACCGTGCTGCTCACCATCACGCTCCCCAGCACTCCGCCGAATCCGCCGGCGGGCGCGCCCATCACCAGCGTCACCGTGGGCAGCATCACCGCCATCACCTCGACCTGCACGGCCCAAGGCACGGTGACGGCGCTGTTCACGATTCCTTCGACTTACACGCCGACCGGCTCGCAAACGGTCACGGTCACATTCAGTTCGGGCCCGCCGCCCTACACGCTCACGGGCTATTTCACCATCAACTAATTTGCCGGCAGCATGAAAAAGCTTTTAACCGCCGCAATTTCCTGTGTGTTGACCGCGAAAATTTTTGCCGCCACGCTGCAAATTGAAATCTCGCCGAAGGTTTCCGGAGAAAATTTACAGCCCGCATCATTTCGCTACCAGACGGCGGCGGGTGAAACCTTTTCCATCACGCGCGTCAGCTATCTGGTCAGCGACTTCGAACTGCAACGGAATGACGGTTCGTGGCTGGAAATCTCCAATTCCGTCGCGTGGCTGGACTTCGACGCGAACCGGAAATCCATCTGGCTCGACCAGATTCCGGCGGGCGAATTTTGCGCCGTGCGCTTTCTCGTCGGGCTGAATACCAATTACAATCACGCCGATGTCGCCAAGTTTCCCGCGAGCCATCCGCTGAATCCAAACCTGAACGGACTGCATTGGAGCTGGCAGGGCGGATATATTTTTCTCGCGCTCGAAGGTTTGTGGCGCAACGCCGCCGGCGAACTCGACGGCTGGGCCTACCATCTTGCACGCGACACGAACGCCACGTGCATCACACTCGCCGCGCCGCTCGTAATCACCAATGAAACCAAGGTGGAACTCGACTTTGATTTGGCGACGCTGTTGAACGCGCCGCGTCCGTTGTCGTTTGGCAAAGATGGATCTTCGACGCATTCACGCGACGGCGACCCAATCTCCGCCGCGCTCGTCGCCAATCTGGCCGGCGCATTTCGCGTTCACCGCATCAGCAATTTGACCGACACGGAAATTGCCAGTTCTCATCCCAAGCCGCTTTACCTGCCGGAGAAATTCACGCCGTATGAATTCAAGATGGGCACGACGTTTCCCATTCCCGATCTGCCGCGCGACAATCCGCTGACCGTCGAGCGCGTCACGTTGGGAAAGACATTATTTTTTGACCGGCAACTTTCAGTGAACAACCAGCAGTCATGCGCGGACTGTCATGTGGCGGATAAAGCCTTCACCGACGGACGCAAAACCGCTCGCGGCGCGGAAGGTGCGTTCGGCCCACGTAATTCCATGCCGCTGTTCAATCTCGCGTGGAAGCGGGACTTTTTCTGGGATGGCCGCGCGCAAAGTTTGCGTGAACAAGTTTTGCAACCGATTCAAAACCCCATCGAGATGCACGAAACGCTGCCAAATCTTGTCGTGAAGCTGCAAAATGGAAAATCGCAAATTGCAAATCGAAAATCGGAAATGGATTACCTCGCTCTCTTCACCGCCGCGTTCGGTTCGCCGGAGATCACGGCGGAGAAGATTGCGCTCGCGCTGGAAAATTATCTGCTCACGCTCACCTCGTTCGATGCCAAGTTCGACCGAGTGCTGCGCGGCGAGGAGAAATTCACGCCGGAGGAACAGCGCGGGCTTGAACTATTCTCCACCGAATACGATCCGCGGCGCGGGCAATTCGGCGCAGACTGTTTTCATTGTCACGGCGGGCCGTTATTCCAGAGCCAGAGCTTTGCGAACAACGGTCTGGATGAAACCTGTTCCGATTTGGGCTGCGGCAAAATCACGGGCAAGCATTGCGACGACGGCAAGTTTGCCGTGCCGTCGCTGCGCAACCTCACGCTCACCGCGCCGTATATGCACGACGGGCGCTTCGCCACGCTGGAGGAAGTCGTGGAGCATTACGCGACCGGCGTGAAGCGCAGCGCGACGCTCGACCCGAATCTCGCGAAACATCCTGACGGCGGCGTGCCGTTGAGCGCCACGGACAAACGCGCGCTGGTGGCGTTTCTATGCACGTTGACGGATGCGCAGTTCGCCGCGCAAAAATAATTTCAAAATCTTTTTCCCTTCACGATTGCTTAAGGTTGATTGCAGTAGAGTGGCAGCATGAAAAGTGAAACACCTCGCGGACCGCGCAACCTTACCATCGGCTTGAGCCGGGTAGTCGCGCCGGCGTTCGCGGTGCGGGTCACGCAAAACCAAACCAACCCTTGCGGAGGATTCATGAACTCAACCTCGATCTCAACCGACACCACGCGCCCGGCTCGCTGGCTGGTCGTGGACGACAACTTGGACTTGCTCGCGCTGATGCAGACGATGCTGGCGCAAATCCACGACGGCTCCGTGGATTGTTTCAGTTCGCCGGCGGCGGCGCTCGCGGCCTTCACCGCTGCGCCGGATCAATACGAACTCGTCATCACCGATTACGAGATGCCGGGGATGGACGGCATCGAGCTGTGCCGCCGCCTGCGGGAACGGGCGCGCGACCTGAAAATCTTTCTCGCCACCGGCAGCGGATTTTTCACCGGGCCGACAGCGACGCATGCGGGCTTTCTCGGCCGGTTGAACAAGCCGTTTCGCCTGGAAGAACTCCGCGCCATGCTGGCCGGGGCCGGCGTCCGAATCGATGAGCCGGTGGCCGCCTGAATTTTTGCACCCACAAACAACAACAAGAACAAAACTATGAAAACCAAAACGACAATGACCCTGCTGGCCGTCCTCGGAGCCCTCGCGCTCACGGCCAGCGCCCAGGACAACACCCCGCCGTCCGACGCGCAGCCGCCGGCCCGGCAAATGGGCGGCCCCGGTGGCCCGCCGCGCGCCGGCTTCCATCTGTTGCCGCCGCCGCTGGTGCAGCAGCTCAAGCTGACGGACGACCAGAAGACGCAGATCGCCGCGCTCGAAGCGGACACGAAGGCCAAGCTGGAGAAAATCCTGACCGCCGACCAGTTGACGCAGTTGAAAAACTTCCGCCCGCCGATGCGCGGCGGGATGGGCGGCCCGCAGCGCGGGGGCATGGGACGCGGCGGCAACGGCCCGCAGGGCGACGACAACAACCAGCCGCCGTCCGGCCCGCCGCCCGGTGAAGGCGACAACAATCCGCCTCCGGCTGGCGACAAGTAATGGATTGAACCGATAGCTTCCGTTCGTGTGAACGGCAAGGCGGCGGACTGGCGACTAACTCCGGGTGTGAAAAGCCAGTCCGCCGCTCTCTTTCAATTCCTAATCGCAATCTTAATCCCCGACCGATTACGATTTCGCCATCAGCCGCAGCGCCGCCAGCAGCGCGGCGAAGATGGAGATGCCGCCGCACACGATATACGGCAGTGCGGGGATGTGGACGTAGAGCGACGCGGCGAACATCGGCCCCGCGATGCGCGCCAGCGCGCCGGCGCTTTGGGCCACGCCGATGGTGGCCCCCTGCTCGTTCGCCGGCGCGAGGTTGGACAACATTCCGAACAGCGGCGCGCGCGTCAGCGCCGAGCCGACGGCCAGCAGCGCCAGCGCGCCGAGCATCTTGATCCACGGCCAATCGCTCGCGTGCAGCACCGCCGACCATTTCAACGGGCCGTCGCCTTGCAGGAACGGCAGCACCGCCAGCGCAATGCCGGTGAACAACAAACTCACCGCGATGAGCTTCGGCTCGCCGAATTTTTTCACCAGTCTCCCGATCATGCCGCCCTGGATGAACGCGCCGATGACGCCGCAAAAAACAAACAATGAAATCACCGAGGACGCCGGTGCGGATTCGGACTTGTCCAGGCCCAGATTAAAATTGTCGCTCACCAGCAGCGGCAAGGTGCTTTCAAAACAACTGAACGCAAACGTCGCGAGGAAAAAGATGATGATGAGCAGTCCGATCTTCGGCTGGCCAAGCGTGTGGAAAAACTGGTCGAAGTGCGGGCGCTGATTGGCGTGGCCGGAATTCGGCTTCAAACTTTCCGCGAGGATGAAATAGGCGAGGAGAAAATTCGCTGCGCACAACGCCGCCGCCGTCCAGCCGGGCGCGGTGGCCCCGCCGAATTTCAGTGCGATGCCGCTGATGGCCGGGCCGAA
>PLYV01000153.1:0-22025 GCA_003151855.1 Limisphaerales bacterium
CCAGCGCAACGCACTTTATTACCTCATCTTTGCCGGCGGACCCATATCAGAACATATCGGCTATTCCACCGGCCCCAGCCCCACCGGCCCATGGAAAAATGGCGGTGTGGTGCTGCCCGCTCAGGGACGCAGCTTCACGGACCATCCCGGAGTTGTGGACTTCAAAGGAAAAACTTACCTGTTTTACCACAATGGCGACCTGCCCGGCGGCGATGGTTTCCATCGTTCCGTTTGTGTGGACGAGATGAAGTTTAACCCTGATGGCTCCATCGTCCAGATGACCATGACGAAGGAGGGCGTGGCTCCCGTCGCCACGCTCAATCCTTATCAACGCGTCGAAGCCGAAACTATCGCTTGGGAATCGGGAGTCAAGACCACCAACAGCGCCGCTGCGGGCGTTTATGTGACCGGCATCCACGATGGCTCTTATATCAAAGTCTGCAACGTGGATTTCACCGGCCGAGGTGCGGCTAAATTCATCGCCCGTGTGGCCGGCGCAACGGATGGCGGAGCAGTCGAACTGCGGCTCGACAACGAAAACGGGCCGATCATTGGAACTCTTAAAGTCAAATCCACGGGTGGTGCGGACAAATGGGAGACGCAATCATGTTCTGTAAAAATGGCGAAGGGAGTCCATGACCTGTATTTGAAATTCACCGGTGGCAATGAACCACAGTTCAACTTTGATTGGTGGAAGTTTGAATGATGAAAGACTTACAGATGAAATACTCATCCAATTATTTATACGTTTTGAATCATGCGTGCGCGGGGAATCCGGGTTTGCGGGCCGTCGTGGAGGAACTACTGGCCGGGCAGGGCGGGGCCGAACATTTTTTTTCAAGAGCCGTTCTGCGCACAATGTCCAGATTAACAGCCTGATCGGCGACACTAACGCAACCATTGATAACACGGTATAACGCCCAGAATATGAACTATATGTTTCCAAGGCTTATCGCCACTGCGATCCTCTGCCTGACACTGCCGGTTTCGGCGGCCACGTTGACGCTGACCGGCAGCACGCCGACGCCAGGCACCAGCGACATTTACAATTTCTCAGGTGCCAGCCACGATGGCGCGAATATTTGCGACGGCGGCACCTACGCCGATGGCGGGGCCAACGACGCCTTCACCTACGTCGCCGGAGATCGCTCCGACCAGGGCCAGACTTTTACCACCAGCAACAATACCAACGGCTGCATCGTCAATGCCATTTGGGTCCGGCACGCCGGTTACACCAACAATGCTTCAACCACGTATTGGCAGATGAACAGCGGCGTGACGTTGACCGTCCGCGTGACCGATCCGTCGAAGGCGGGGACATCGGGGTTCGCCATTCGCACCGAGACTTACACGGCCACCGGCAACGAGGGCTGGGCCGGCGGATTTAGCTCCGCCAACGGCGACGGCTACTGGCTGCGTTTCGCCTTCGCCGCGCCGGTGTCGTTGGCGACGAATAAAACTTACGGCTTCGATCTGACGAGCGCCACGACTGGTGCATATTTTGAATGGCTGGGCACGTCGAACCAGGTTTTCGCCGGCGGCAGCGCCTATAACGGCAGCACCACCGGAACCGCGGACAATAACATGAACACGCTCGTCGGCGACCGCGTCTTTCTCATCGAAATGGCTGGCAGCGCCGCGACCAATGTGCCGCCCACCACGAATTTCGCGGTCACATTGGCGGCGATGCCGTTTGATTTGACGAACGTCACCCTTCTGCCCAGCGCGTTCCAAACCAACATGCTGCTGGACAAAGGTTATTTGTTGAGTCTGGACACCGACCGCCTGTTGTATAGCTTCCGCGCGAACGCCGGATTGTCCACCAGCAATGCGACACCCTATGGCGGATGGGAGTCGCCCAACTCCGCCCTGTGCCTCGGCCATTTCGTTGGCCATTATTTGTCCGCCTGTTCGATGATGTATGCCAGCACGGGTGATCCCGCGCTCAAAGTGCGGACCGATTACCTTGTCGGCGAGCTGGCGAAATGCCAAACAGCGTCGCCGGCGGCGGGTTTTAACGTCGGTTATTTGGCGGCGTTCCCCGAGTCTTACATCAACGATGTCATCGCCCAAAATCAAAGTGGTTACTTCAGCGTGCCGTGGTATACGCTGCACAAAGTCATGGCCGGCTTGCTGGATGTCTATCAACACACTGGCAACGCGCAGGCGCTCACCGTGCTAACGAACATGGCCAACTGGGCACAGTCGCGTCTCGATGCACTGACCGCCAGCCAGATTCAGGGCATGCTGGACTTCCGCGAATACGGCGGCATGAACGAAGTCCTCGCCAATCTTTCTGCCGTCACCGGCAACACCAATTATCTCCGCATCGCGGCGGACTTCGACAAACAGTCGTTGTTCAATCCGCTCTCGCTGGATCAGGACGTGCTGGACGGTTTGCACGCCAACACCCAGATACCCGAAATCATCGGCGCGGCGCGCGAATATGAATTGACCGGCACC
Source organism: Limisphaerales bacterium (assembly GCA_003151855.1). Taxonomy (GTDB): domain Bacteria; phylum Verrucomicrobiota; class Verrucomicrobiia; order Limisphaerales; family UBA11358; genus UBA11358. The sequence continues at coordinate 2,464 of PLYV01000153.1, forward strand.
GCCAGCTATCACGAGATCGCCAGTTTCTTCTGGGATCGCGTGGCCAACTACCGTTCCTATGCCATCGGCGGCAACAGCGACGCCGAATACTTTTTCCCAATCGCCAGTTTCCCCTCCCATGTGACGATGCGAACCTGCGAAAGCTGCAACACTTACAACATGCTCAAGTTGAGCCGGCATTTGTTTGAATGGTCGCCTTCCGCCGCCACGATGGATTTTTACGAACGCGCGCTTTACAACCAGATTCTCGGCTCCGAAACCGCGCCGGGTTCGATGACATATTTCGTTTCGCTACAGCCGGGTCATTTCAAAACCTATTCGACGACGGAAAATTCCTTTTGGTGTTGCGACGGCACCGGCGTGGAGAACCATTCCAAATACGGCGACACGATTTATTTTCACAGCACGAATGCGCTCTACCTGAATTTGTTCATCCCGTCGCAATTGAACTGGCCGGAGAAAAATCTGACGGTGGTGCAGAACACCGCTTTTCCCCAGAGCGACACGACGACGTTGACCGTTTTGTGCACGAACGGAACACCGCTCACGTTGAGCGTCCGCTATCCGTCCTGGGCGCAATCTGGAATGCAGCTTTCCATCAACGGCGTTTCGCAAACCGTTACCAATTCTCCTGGCAGTTACGTCAGCGTCGCGCACAACTGGCAGAATAACGACTTGGTGCAAATCCGCTTTCCGATGACGCTGCGGACGGAAGCGCTCCAGGACACGAACAACACGGTGGCCTTGTTTTACGGGCCGATTTTGCTGGCCGGGACTTTGGGCACGAACGGCATGCCGGCCAGTGACATCGCGGCCGGCAACCTCGACTTGGTGAACATTCCCATTCCCGCCGGCACCGTGCCGCTGCTCGTCGCGGATATTCCGACGCTCCTCAGCAACACCGTGCCGGTGGCGGGACAGCCGCTGACGTTTCAAACCGCCGGACTCGGCCGGCCGAATGACGTGACGCTGATTCCGTTTTACCAAGTGCAGCATCAACGCTATTCCGTTTATTGGAACCTGGCGACGCCGTCGGCAACCTGCGTCTGGTCCGGCGGCGGCAATCCCGCCAACTGGTCCGTCGGCGCGAACTGGAATCTGACGCCCACCCGCCAATGCGCGGTGCAGTTTGGTTTGCCAGCGGGCGGAACGACCACAAACAATCTCACCGCCGGCACGCAACTCAATGGCATTCAATTTCTCGCCGGTGCCGGCGGATTCGCGTTGAACGGCAACAGCGTTTCATTGCAGGGCGATGTGGCGAATAATTCCAGTTCCGCGCAGCAAATCAATTTTCCGATTCAACTGTTGAGCGGCGTCGCTTGGAATTTCAACACGGAGGCGGGTAACCTCACGCTCGGCGGCACGATCACTGGCTCCGGCACGCTCAATAAAATTGGCGCGCAGACATTGACGGTGCTTTCCAATCTCGCGTTCAGCGGCTCGGTGCATGTCGCGGCGGGCCAATTGCAAATCGGTAACGGTGGTGCGGCCGGCAGCCTCGGCAGCGTTCCGGCGATGGTGGATGCCGGCGCGTCGCTCGCCTTCAATCGCAGCGACACGTTTGCCGGCGGCGGCGCGATTTCCGGCGCGGGCACAGTGATCAAACGCGGCGCGGGCACGCTGCAGGTGAGCGGCAGCTTGAGCAATAGCGGCCCGACGATCATCGAGGCGGGCACGCTGCAAATTGCGTCCCAAGCCGTGCCGGTGCTGAAACATCGCTGGAGCTTCAACGGAGATTTGAATGATTCCGTTGGCGCGAGCAATGCGATGGTGGTGGACGTTGGCGCGAACAACACGTCGCTTTCGTCGAGCAATATCACGCTCGCCGGCGGTTCCCAAAGCGCGTCAGATTACGTTTCGCTCGGCAGCGGCCTGTTGCCCAAGGACGGTTCGCCGGTGACGATTGAACTTTGGGCCACGCAGTTGGGCGCGCAAAATTGGTCGCGCATTTTCGACGTGGGCAGTTCGACTTCGGATTATTTATTGATGAGCTGGAGCCAGGGCACGGACACCACCAAAGACCGCGTGGAATGGAAGAATTCCGCCACAGCCACGGCCGACAGCACCGTCGCGCCTTACGCGTTGGGAACGGAATATCACGTTGCGATGGTGGTGCAGCCCGGAGCCGGCAACAGCGGCACCACGCGCGCCTCGTGGTATGCTGCGCCGGCGGCGAACGCGAATCTTGGCGCGGCGCGCGGCACGTTCGACACCGCGAACACGCTGGCCAATCTGAATGATGTGAATTTCTGGCTCGGCCGCTCCGAGTATGGCGACAACACCGCCAATGCCAGCTACGACGAAGTGCGCCTGTGGAACCGCGCCTTTTCGATGAATGAACTTCAGCAGTTGCACGCGCTCGGCCCGAATGGCATTGGCGCCTTCGCCACGAATATCCTGGCTGGCACGCTCGGCTCACAATCCGACCTCGTGCTGCAATCCGGCGCGACGCTTGATCTTGGCGGCACTACGCAGCAAATCGCTTCCGTGGCCGGTGCGAGCGGGAGCGTGATTCAACTGAACGGCGGTCAGTTGAAAATCGGCACCGGCACCAACACTGCCACGTTTGCCGGCTCAATCAGCGGCAGCGGCAGTCTGATGGTCAACGGCACGCTACGACTCGTTGGCAACGCGAGCATTGCCTCCGGTATTGCAGTCACAAACAACGGCACGCTCGACATCATGACCTGGAACGGCTCGCTGCCGGCCGGCTTTGTGAATCACGGCCAGGTGCTCACGCGCAGTTTGATCAAGCTGGGCCAATGCCAGTTGAGCAACAGCGTTTTCACCGTGACCATGCAAAGCTATTCGGGACACACTTACCAATTGCAATACCGCGACAGCCTGACGGCTGGCAACTGGCAAGACGTTGGCGGTGCCGTCGCTGGCAATGACGCTTCCATTCTTTTGGCTCAGCCCGGTGGCATCGGTGCGACTGCGCGGTTTTACCGGGTTGCCCTCAGCCCCTGATTTAGTATCTCAGCATTCAGTTTGACGCCAGTCCGCTTGGACAGGTTCCGTGAGCGACATAACTGGAACTGGCGGAAACGACTTCTGACGACAACGTGTTGCTTATTAACGAGGCGCTGGAAGACTTAGAAGCAAAGGGTCCCGAGCAGGCGCGTGTGGTGGTTTTGAATTTTTTGGCGGCCTAACGAATTTGGAAGTGGCAGAAATCCGGCGTGGGCGGAGAGGTTCGATGATTCGGATATTTTATCCGTTATGGATTGCTGATATTTCGTATGTTCACAAAACACGACCATCGGCCTAACACCGCGCTGGAGCCAACGCCGGGGACGCCTTGCGTTTTGTCGGGTAGATTTGTGATGTTCGGTTGTCACGTTTCGGCGGTGGTTCAGCTTTTTTCGTTAGGCATCATTCACGTTATGTTTGCATTTGAGATTTGCATCAACGACCAGAAGCGATTCACCGCTGGCGGCGATTATCTGAGTCTCAACGCAGTGCTGACACTCATTCGTGGCACACCTCTTTTTTTGTGGATTTTGTAGAAAAATTATGCACCTAAATTTTATGAGCAAACTTCCCCTCGTCCAAAGCTGGTTGCAGGCCAGCATCGCCTGTTCGGTAGTAGCCGTGACGGTTTCGTTGTCGGCACAGGGATCACCCCCTCCCAACAACAATCCTGCCGGAAACTCGTCAGCAACGAAAGCGGCTGAGGCGATTCCGGCAGGGCAGCGCCTGCTTTATTGTTCGCACAGTCTGATGTGGGACACTCCGGCACCCTTGGGAGAAGCGGCCTCAGCATGCGGCATCAAGGATCACGTTTTGGTGGGGCTGGAGCGAATTGGCTTTTCAACTACGAAACAACACTGGGACCAACCCGATGCCCGGAATCAGTCCAAGCAGGCCCTGCTGACCGGCAAGGTGGATGACTTTATCATGTCCCCGATGGAATTGCCGGACGAGGGCATTGATAACTTCGTAAAGTTCGGCTTGGAAAAGAACCCGAAAATGCGGTTCTTCGTGCAGAACAATTGGGCGGCCTTCAACATTGATGCCCAAGGGTGGCATTCAAAAGGCATGGCCAACATGGGTGAAATGGATAAGTGGGACAAAACCATGGCCGAGCAAATCCCGAATCTAAATGCGACCAGCGTGAAGCTTTACGAGGAGCAAGTTGACAAGATCAACAAGGAAATCGGCCATAGCCGTTGTCCTTTACCAAAAAGCGATAAGTCGGCCGGAATCGCCGACACGTTGGGGGACGGGTTTTAAGATCAGGGCTACCGCCCAACCACGATTTCGCTGAGGCGACCGGTTCACGCCGAAGCGTGGATAAAGGACAACGGGTGCAACGAGTGTCACGACCAGACTGGTCAAGACACTACGTTTTGCACCCAGCAGGGAGAAAGCACCGCCCGACTGGGCGCTTTTTTAATTCAGCCGCGCCAACGGCGCGTCCGATTTGCGAACCACATGGTAAGCTGGCGTTCCGTTCGGATTTCAAAACCAGCCGCCATTATCTCGCCGGCGTGCCCCAAGCACCGCTGCCGGCGTCACTACGTCCACCACAACCGGGACGTTCAGGAGTGGCGGCTGGTTTTGGCACCATGAATAACAAATCACCCCACATCATCATCGGCGAGGAACCAGGCCGGGGCGATCCCCAGCCCTTTGGCATTGCCGCCGTGGACGAACGCCAGCACCTCTACATCATCGGTAAAACCGGTTCTGGAAAAACTACGTTGCTTCGGAACCTGATTTTGCAGCACATCGCGCTGGGCCATAGCGTCGGGGTGATTGATCCACATGGCGACTTGGCCGAAGAACTGTTGAACCACATCCCGCCAAAGCGGGCGGATCATCTGGTGTATTTCAATCCCGGCGACTTGGAATATCCCATCGGATTGAATGTCATCGGCTCCGTAGCCCCGGATGACCGGCATCTCGTCGCCTCGGGCATTGTGGCAGCTTTCAAGGGCATCTGGCGCGACTCCTGGGGCCCGCGACTTGAATACATCCTCTACAATGCGGCGTCGGCGTTGTTGGAATCCCAGAATCAAACATTACTCGGTGTGAATCGTCTGCTGACCGACGACCACTACCGCGAAAAAGTCATCCGGCAGGTCAAAGACCCGTTTATCCGGGCGTTTTGGGCGGAGGAATATGCGAACTACGACGAGCGGTTCAAACGTGAGACCATCGCGCCTATTCAAAATAAAATCGGTCAGTTCCTTTTGAATCCAGTCGTGCGCAACATTCTTGGTAGGTCAAAAAAAAGTGGATATTCCATTCGTGATGGACAATGGACGACTGTTCATCGCCAACCTGTCCAAGAGCCAGCTTGGACACGACAAGGCGAACCTGCTCGGCTCACTGCTGGTGACGCAGTTTCAATTGGGCGCGATGGCTCGCGCCAACCGGCTGGAATCCGAACGCCGGGATTTTTACCTGTTCATTGACGAGTTCCAGAATTTCTCGACGGATGCGTTTGCCTCCATCCTGGCGGAGGCGAGAAAATACCGGCTCTGTCTCACGTTGTCGCACCAATACATTGNNTGATGACGAAGGAATTTGGCAAAACCATTCCGGCGACGGCGCTGGCCGACTTGAACCAGTATGAGGCCGTGGTGAAATTGCTGGTCAGCGGCACCAACCGCGAACCGTTCAGGGCAAAGATGCTGCCACCGCTGGAACATCGTGTTGGCCGCAGGGACAAACTCATCGCGCTGTCGCGTGAACGGTTTGCCATGCCGCGTGAAAAAATTGAGGCGAAGTTGAAGCGGTGGATGGGACATGAAGCATCTGCAAATTCGAACCACCATAAATAGTTGACAGTTTTCCATGATTGATGCGCCGGTAAATTTGGTTTATTGAATAGGTGTGAATCGGATGCAAACAACAACGCTGGATTTTCCGGCGGAGAAACTCGCCTTGGCGCAGCAGGCGTTTCGGGACTTTCATGCCCGGTGTTTCTGGTTCATGCGGCGGGATGCAGATATCGTCGCGGAAGAAGTCCCTTATCTCTGCGAACGACTGCGCGCGGATGGCGGACGGCGCGGTTTCCAGATCGCCGCCGAATTATGCCGCTAGGCGACTTCGAAAAATCCATCCTTCGGCTGCTCGCGGTCAACCGCAATCCCGAAAGCTACATTGCTGGGGCCACCGTTTTTTTGCGTCGGGAGGACTCCCTGCGGCAATCCCAAGACATTGATGTTTTCCATGACACCGTGCAAAGCCTGCAACTGGCGGCGTTGTCGGACGCCGCCGTGCTGGAACAGAACGGCTATGTTTTGGAATGGGCGGATCAACAGGAAATGTTCCGCCGAGCGGTAGTTTCCAAAGCTGGGCAGGCCACGAAACTTGAATGGGCCTACGATTCTGCATTCCGTTTTTTTCCAGTGCAGTCAGATGTTGAAATTGGCTTTGTGCTGCATCCGCTGGATGGGGCGACCAATAAAGTGCTGGCTCTTGCCGGGCGCGGCGAGTTGCGCGACTATCTGGACGTGCTTTTTTTGCACCGGAATGTCTTGAGCCTCGGAGCGCTGGCGTGGGCGGCTTGCGGCAAAGACGCCGGATTCACCCCGCAGTTTCTGATCGAGGAAGCGCAACGACTTGCGCATTATCCAGCCAGCCGATTGAACACACTGTTGTTACGCGAGCCCTTGGATCTGGTGGAATGCAAACGGCAATGGCTGCAAGCCTTGGCCGAGGCCAATGCCTTGTTTAATCAACTTCCGTCGGAAGAAGTTGGCTGTCTCTATTTGGACGCCAATCATCAGGCTGTCAACCCCAACCCGGCCACACCGGAATTTCCCAAACTGCGTCGCCACTATGGTTCCGTGCGCGGAGCCTGGCCGGTCATTGCCTAAAATCGGTTTATCTAGGTGACTTGCCAACCACAGCAACTTCACACGTCGTTTGGTTGGCTGATATTCCATTCATGCTGGCGGGATGTCCTGACTGCCGCGCTTTCAGCGTGTTCCCAAGGTTTCGCCCATCCGGTTGACGGCACGGGATCACGAAATCATCCGGCTCGTCCACCGGCACCGTTTTTTGCGTTCCCACCAAATCGCCGCTTTGGTTGGCGGCAGCACGCAAAATTTATCCCGCCGGTTGCAATGGCTGTTTCATCACGGCTACTTGGAACGTCCGCGAGCCCAGCTTCAATACTACGAACGCAGCGGTTCCCAAACCATCGCCTACGGATTAGGAAATAAAAGTGGTTCACTGCTGCAACTCAATCCGGCGGCGTGGGGTGAAAAGAATCGCGGCATCGGCCGCATGTATCTGGCCCATGCGCTGATGGTATCCGATGTCATGGTGGCGCTTAAGCTTGCTTGTCGGCAGCACGGCATCCGATTATTGCAAGAGGATGAATTAAAACTGCCCCGTCGAAGCACCCTTGCACTGGCGGGGGAAACTTCGCGATGGCACCAAACTCGGCGTCATCCCCGGGCAATGACAAGCGCCAGGCCAAGGAGTTGATGACCAAGGCCAGTAAAGCGACGCTGCCGGCGACGTTGTATGCGGATGCGGGTTATGATGCCGAATGGGTGCATGACCAGTGCCGGCTGGACTGGGGTGCGGAAAGCGTGATCAAACCGGCCCGCCAACGGGCGGATGGGACCCGCGGTGGATTTTGGCGGAGCCAGATGAGTAAAAAGTATCTGGCACGAAAAGGTTATGGTTCACGCTGGGCGGTGGAATCCTTTTTCAGCGGGCTGAAACGGACAATGGGTTCAACCCTGACCTCCCGCAAACCGAGTCAACTGCTGGCCGAAGCCGCCTTCAAAGTGCTGGCTTACACCCTCCGCCGTTAGGCGAACCAATGCAGTCACGGATGTTTTCAACAGAGCATGAGCGCTTCATAACACGCCTAACTATGTATTCGGCTGCCGGTCGTGCGCGACCCGGTGCATGGTGGTTTTAGCGACGGCCTTTGGAACATGGGTTTATGAAAGCGGACGGGCGAATTTCTGTCAAAGTTTATTCCCGGTCCTTGCGAGCGGCCATCCCGTGCGGCAAAAGCCCCCCCATCCAGAACCAATGCTTGGCCATGTCAGTCAGGATCAGGAGCGTTGCAGAACTTGGCCGGCAATGAAGTGGCTCAGGTCATCCCGGAGGCGCTACTCAACGGCCTGTCTCAGTCGCTGACGGAGCCGGACTGAAATCACAAAAGGATTTGGCCGCAGGCTGAATTTTTTTACCCATCAGTTCCTATAGGGTCGTTTCCGGTGTTGGCCATGTAACCTTGATTGCAGCGTCTGCAAAGTCATCATTTATTCGCAAACAGTCAAATTACAACAAATCACGATTTTCGGAATCAGCTCAGATTCGGGCCGTTGTCCGCCGCCTTGACGCGCGGGAGAGTCTCGGATTAGCCTGCTGCCAACATGAACGGCAAGGAAACTCATCTGCACCGGGAAACGGCCCACAAACTCGCGCGATTCGCGTTGTTCAGCTTTCTGGTCACATTCATCCTCTCGCGGGTGTTTGTCTTCCTCATCATGTCCAGGTTGATGCCGAACCTGTATTGCTTCGTGCAGGGCACACACGTTCATCATTTGAATTACGGCATCTTTCTGCTCGCGACCGTGGCGGGCTTCAGCGTATTTCGTCGCCCCACGGGACGGGCGGCGGAAGTGACCGCGTTGTTGTATGGCGTGGCGATGGGATTGACGTTCGATGAATTCGGGATGTGGCTGCACCTCGGCGGCAGCTACTGGCAACGGGCCAGCGTGGATGCGGTCATCGTGGTGGGGGCGTTGTTCGGGTTGGTGGCGTTCGCCCGGACGCTGAAACGATATGAGCGGCATCACTTCTGGCTGTTTCTGGTCGCAATGGTGGTGGTGCTGGGCTTTGGTGCGGTCATCTACATCGCCGGCAACCGGCTGGGTGAAATGGTGGGCCAGCCGCTGCGGGAACTGGAATCCGCCTCGTCGCCGTAAGATTTCAGCCCTCTGCACATTTGGCGTGCGATTCATAATTTCCATCGGCATCAGGCATCAGCATACTGTCGCCAATGTCTGTTGAACTTACGGAAGCATTCCTCGCTGAAGCCGCCGGCTGGGACGTGATGAAGCGTGCCCGCGTCTATCTGGCGCAGGGTCAGGTCGCCAGCTCCTATTGGGCGCCGCCGTTGTTGCGGGGCGTGGTGCAGGCCGATGGTATGACGTTTCGCGGATCGCTGGTCATTCACAGTTCCGTGGACATCGAAAATCTCTGCAATTGCCGCGAAGCGCGCGAATGGGGAAAAATTTGCGCCCATGGTGTCGCCGTCGGATTGCATTGGTTGCAGGCGCAGAAGCCGGAACTGATTCCGGCTCCAACGCGGCCGGCGGTCACCTTATCGGTCAGAAAACCTTCGGCTCTGCTGCGCGCGGCGGAAGGTGAGCCGGCTGAATTATTCATCATCCTTCCGCCCAACTTCGACCAGGCGCTCGCGCGCGGCAAGGTGATGCTGGTGCTGGAGGCGAAATGGGGCGGCGGGCGCTGTCCGCTCAATGCGCTGCCGAAAGGACGCACCTTTGCTTTTTCACCACCAGACAACGCCATCATTGAGCAGCTCGAAACCCTGACGAGCGGCGAGACGCCCGCGCTGCTGCAATTGGAGGCGAAGGATTTCGCCACGCTCCTCCCGTTGCTCGCGGATCACGAAAACATCACGCTCGGAAAATCCAGCCCGGTCACGGTCACGAAAACACCCTTGAAGCTGCCGCTGCGCGTCATGCTGGAGGCGAATGGCGAAATCGTCCTGGAGCTGAAAGCGAAGCCGGCGACGCTCGCGCTGGTGGGTGATTGGGTCTGGCAAAATAACACTTTGCAGCCGCTCGGCCTGACGGCGGAGCTGAAGGAGGTTTTTCGCGCGCCCGTGCGCGTGACGCGCGCGCAGGTGCCACAGTTTTTAAGCCAGCAATGGCCGCAGTTGTCAGCCACCGGCGGACTGGAGACAAATTTCAAGCTGGATGATTTTTCGCTCGCACCGCAGGCGCCCCGTTTTCTGCTGGCCCTCAAGGGCGGACTCACGCAGCTGAGCGCGTTGCTGCAATGCGCCTACGGTGCGCGCATTATGACGGTCGGTGTCACGGCGGCAAATGAAGCCATCTGGCTGCCCGATCCCGACTCACCGACGCGCTATGCCACGCGTGATTTCAACGCCGAGCGCGCGGCGCTGGGGCGGCTGCAGCGCAGCGGCTTTGCCAGTCCTGATACCAACGGGAAGCTACAACTGGCCGGGCAGAACGCCGTGCTGAATTTTCTCGCGCGGGAATTTCCAAAACTCCAGCGCGAATGGAATGTGACGCTGGATGAGCAGTTGGAAAACCGCACGCTTAAAAACCTTGAACGCGTCGAGCCGCAGTTTCAGATCACGTCGTCCGGTGTGCAATGGTTTGACCTCGGCGTCGTGTTCGCCACCAGCGACGGCGAAAAGTTTTCGGCGGCGGAAATTCAGCGGCTGATTTTATCCGGGCAAAACCACACGCGGCTGAAGAACGGAAAAATGGCGGTGATTGACACCGGCGCGGTGGAAGAATTGCAGGAGGTTTTGTTGGACTGCGCGCCGCAACAAAACGCGGCGGGCTATCGCATCAACAACACGCAGGCCGGTTTTCTCGAAGCCACGTTGCGGCAGCACGCGGATTGGAGAGTCCAGGCTCCCGCTCAGTGGCGCGAGCGGGCAGCCAGGCAAAGTGGCGAGGCCAAACTGGAGTGTCCGCCGCTCGGCGACTTGGAATCGGTGCTGCGCCCTTACCAAAAGCAAGGCGTGGCGTGGCTGCACTTTTTGCGTGCGAACGGCTTTGGCGGCATTCTTGCCGACGAAATGGGGTTGGGAAAGACTTTGCAAACATTGGCGTTTTTGAGGACATTGCCAAATTCCAATTGCCAATTGCCGATTGATTTACCGCCAGCGACCACCGTCACTCCGCACTCCGCACTCCGCACTCCGCATTTGATTGTCTGTCCGACGAGCCTCGTGTTCAACTGGGTGGCCGAGGTGAAGAAATTTACGCCGGAATTAAAAATCCTCGCGCTGCACGGGCCGGACCGGCACGCGCAGTTCGACGAAATTGCTGCGAGCGACATCGTGGTGACCAGCTATGCGCTGATCCGCCGCGACGCGGAAAAGTATCGCGGTCTGGAGTTTGACACCGTCGTGCTCGACGAGGCGCAGCACATCAAGAACCGCCAGACGCAAAACGCGCAGGCGGTGAAGGCGGTGCGGGCGAAGCATCGGTTGGTGCTGACCGGCACGCCGCTGGAAAACTCCGTCCTGGATCTGTGGTCCATCTTCGATTTTCTCATGCCGGGTTATCTCGGCACCGCCAAGGATTTCCGCGAGCGTTATGAGTTGCCCATCGCCAAGGAGAAAAATGCGGAGGCGCAATCGCGGCTGGCGCGGCGGCTCCGCCCCTTCATGCTGCGGCGTTTGAAAAAGGATGTCGCGGCGGATTTGCCCGCGAAGATCGAACAGGTTTCATTCTGCGAACTCACGCCGGATCAACGGGGCGTTTATCAGCAGGTCATCGAAGCCAGCCGCAAGGAAGTGCTGGCCGCCGTCGGTGATCAAGGCCTCGCCAAAAGCCGGATGGTGGTGCTCACCGCGCTGTTGCGGCTGCGGCAGGTCTGCTGCGATTTGCGGCTGTTGAAACTCGACAACGTGAAGCCGGTGAATGCTTCCAGTAAACTGGATTTGTTCGGGGAACTGCTGGAAGAAGTGATGGACGGTGGCCATCGCGTGCTGGTGTTCAGCCAGTTCGTCGGGATGCTGACCTTGTTAAAGGAGCGGCTGGCGGCGGAGAAAATTGACTTCTGTTATCTCGACGGCTCCACCACCGACCGGGCCGCCGTCGTGGAACGGTTTCAAACGCAGGCCGCGATTCCGGTGTTCCTGATCAGCCTGAAAGCCGGCGGCGTCGGCCTGAACCTCACGGGCGCGGACACGGTGATTCATTTTGATCCCTGGTGGAATCCGGCGGTGGAAGATCAGGCGACGGATCGCGCGCACCGGATTGGGCAGACGAAAGTCGTGACCAGCTACAAACTCATCACCCGCGACACGGTGGAGGAAAAAATCCTGCTCCTGCAAAACCGCAAGCGCGCCGTCATCCAGGCCACCCTCAGCGGCGAAGAGGAATTTGCCGCATCGCTGAACTGGGAAGAAATCCAGGAGCTTTTGGCCTGAGCAATCAGCCAAGGCGTGGGCGCAAATCGGTCTTTCCACCGCCGTGCTGATAATTTTTGCGCGTCGTGAAAAGAAACTGACAGCGTAAATTTTTCTCCCTGGCTGCGGATGCGTGATTTGCTTCAAAACATGCTTATTAATGCTTGGCATCGGTTCTGCTAAACCTGCCTCGGTTGTGGTTTGGATGGGGAATCGCAGGCTGGTTTGCTGCCGGTTGGGGAACCGGCGGATTGTCCGGCCCGCGATGATGCCAAGGAGGAACGCAACGCACGCGCCCGTTTGGTTTGCCTGAAGTATGTGCCGCGCATCAACAAGGAGGTGGCGGCCGGCTCCAGCCGGATTGACGAGGCGCGTGCGTGCAACCCGAAAATTATGCCAGCCCTGACGTATCTTAATCTTCTCGTCGTGACAGCCCGCGCGGCTTGGTATAATTTCCGCCGGTGCAAAAGACGACCCTGACTCTCGGCCACTCGCCCGACCCGGACGACGCCTTCATGTTTTACGCGCTCGCGAAGGATTTGATTCCGACGCACGGATTTCATTTCCAGCACATCCTGCAGGACATCCAGACGCTGAACGAACGCGCCACGCGCGGCGAACTCGACATCACCGCCGTCAGCATCCACGCCTACGCCTACGTTTCCGATAAATACGCGCTGCTGCCCAGCGGCGCGAGCATGGGCGACGGCTACGGCCCGATGCTCGTGGCAAAACAAAATTTTTCACGCGAGGAAATTGCGAAGAAAAAAATCGCCGTGCCCGGCACCATGACCAGCGCGTTTCTGGCGCTGCAACTCTGGCTCGGCAAACCGGCGAAGGAATTCAATTACGTCGTCGTGCCGTTCGANNGGCGGCAATGTCATCAACAAGAAATTCGATCTCGCCACCCGGAAGCAGATTTCCGACACGCTGACCGCGAGCATCCAGTTCAGTCTCGATCATCGTCCTGAAGCCGTGCAGCACGCGTTGCAATACGCCCGCGACATGGGCCGCGACCTCGCGGACAAGTTCGTGGGGATGTATGTCAACCACTGGACGCTCGATTACGGCGACAAGGGGAGGGAATCCATCCGCCGCTTCCTCGGCCAGGCCTTCGAGCACGGCCTGATTCCGCACCGGCAGGAACTGGAATTTGTCGTTTAAGCCGCCGGTTTTGGCTTAAAAATACAGTTGTCACTCGGCGTTTCCCTGATATTCTAAACGCTCCTCGTTTTCGGACGGGGAGTTTAACGGCCTTATATCCGGCTGCGTGTGCAGTTGGGCGGCCATAATAACACCAAATAAAATCCTGTGTTCCGCAGGATGCTGCGAATTGAATTCGCGGTTTTAACCAAAGGAAAATTAGTTAGCATGAGCACCACCATTGGAATCAAAGAACTGTTGGACGCCGGCGTCCATTTCGGCCATCAGACCAAGCGCTGGAATCCCAAGATGAAGCCTTTCATCTTTGACGCGCGCAACGGCATCCACATCATCAATCTCAGCAAGACCGAGGAGCAGTTGCAGGCCGCCCTCAACTTCTTGTCGAACACCGTCCGCAAGGGCGGCAAAATCCTCTTCGTCGGCACCAAGAAGCAGGCGCAGGCGGTCGTCAAGGAAACGGCCAAGGAAACCGGCCAGATGTTCGTCACGGAACGCTGGCTCGGCGGCACGCTGACCAATTTCGCCACGGTCAAGACCTCCATCAAACGCCTCAAGGAAATTGAGAAGATGGAAGCTGACGGCGGCATCAACGATTACGTCAAGCAGGAGCAGGCCGTCATCCGCCGCGAAGGCGCGCGTTTGAACAAGTATTTCGACGGTCTCCGCGAACTCGACAAGATGCCCGCCGCGATGTTCATCGTGGACACCAAGCGCGAGCACAACGCCGTGGCCGAAGCCAAGACGCTCGGCATCCCGGTCGTGGCCTTTGCGGACACGAACAGCGATCCCGATGACGCGCAGTATCCCATCGCCGCGAACGACGACGCCATCCGCTCCGTCCGCCTGATTCTCAGCGCGGTGTCGCAGGCGATCACCCAGGCGCGCGCGGAATTTGAATCCAAGAAATCCCGCCGCGTGAACGAGGAAGCTGCGCCCGCCGCCGCTCCCGCCGCTCCGGTCGCCGCCTAAAATAAATTCCGTAGCGGAGCGCGAAGCCAGTCTTCGCGTTCCGCTTTTTAACTTTAACCGAATACAAATATTATGGCTGAAATCACCGCTGCAAATGTCGCCAAGCTCCGCGAAATGACGGGCGTTGGCATGATGGAATGCAAAAAGGCCCTCGTCGAAGCGCAGGGCAGCATCGAGGCCGCCGTGGATTTGCTCCGCAAGTCTGGTGCCGCGAGCGCCGCCAAGAAGGCCACGCGCTCCGCGAACGAAGGTGTCATTGCGCAATACGTCGCGCCCGGCGGCCAGTCCGGTCTGCTGCTCGAAGTGAATTGCGAAACCGACTTCGTCGCGCGCAACGACGCGTTCCGCGCCTTTGCCGACGACCTCGCGAAGAGGGTGGCCACCAATCCCGCCGCCGACCTCGAAGCTGACCGGCAGGCCGCCGTCAGCAAGATGGGCGAGAACATCAAGGTTGCCCGTCACGCCAAGCTGGAAGTTTCCGGCAGCGGCCTCATCGCCGCCTACATCCACACCGGCGCGAAAGTCGGCGTGCTCGCCGAAGTCGGCTGCACGAAGGCCGACACCGCCGGCAAGGAAGAATTCAAGCAGCTCGTGAAGGACATCACGCTCCAGATCGCCGCCGGTTTCCCGCAGGTGGTTTCCCGCGAAGCCGTCGCGCCCGAGGTCGTCGCCAAGGAACGCGAGATCGCCGCGAACTCCGACCGCCTGAAAGGCAAGCCCGCCGCCGCGATGGATAAAATCCTCGCCGGCGTGCTGGACAAGTTCTTCCAGACCTACTGCCTCGTGGACCAGGGCTTCGTGAAGCGCAATTCCGAAGTCAGCGTCAAGGAACACGTCGCGCAGATCGGCAAACAGCTCGGTGACGAAATCGTCATCCGCCGCTTCGTCCGTTTTCAGGTTGGCGAAACCGCCGCGTAAGGCCCATTTAATTCCACGAGCCGGAGTCGCAAGACTCCGGCTTTTTTATTGGCCAAGGGGGAAGAATTATAGCCGTTCTTGGAACAGTGCTCCGTGCGGACCTTCGCGGTAAAGCGGAAAACCTTTGTTGGCAATAGCGGCGGGCAGGGGACTGCCCGCCCTACCAGATCAATATGCCAATGTTTTTTAATGCTATATCACCGCTTCACAGTTTCTGGCTGTGCACAGCGAATTCATAATGACCGGAGCCAACGAGCAAGGTGACCTTGCCATCTTTGAAGGTTGCCCCTTTTACACCGGGGGCGGAAATGGCCGTGACATTTCCCTCGCGCACCGCCTCCGTGCTGGCAGCGGGGATAACGACTTCGGCGGTGGTGTTGGCGGGAACCGTGACCGCCAGCGTCAGTTCGCCATTCGCCAGTTTCCATTCCGAGGCGAGCGAACCGTAGGGCGTCTGGATGTGGCACTGGGCATGACTCAGGCCACCGCCACCCACGAGCGGCGCGATTTGGGATTTCTTGTAGCCAGCTTCAACCATTTGCAGGCCGCCGAGATGCTGGAACATCCAGTCGCCCACCGCGCCATAGGCGTAATGGTTGAACGAATTCATGTCCACCGGCCCGAACTCGCCGTTGGCGCGGATGCTGTTCCAGCGTTCCCACACCGTGGTCGCGCCCATGCGGACCTCAAAGCCCCACGACGGATAATCTTCGTTGAGCATCAGTCGCATCGCCAGATCATCACGGCCGATTTTGATCAGCGCTGGCAGCAGCCACGGCGCGCCGAGAAAACCGGTCTTCAGATGAAAATTATCGGCGGCGAGTTTTTCGACGAATTTGCCGGCGGTCTGCTCGCGCTGGACCGCATCGGCAATCATATCCATACCGAGCGTCATCGCGTATGCGGTCTGCGTGCCGGTGTATATCGAACCGTCCGGCTGCCGATATGTGGTGACAAACGCCTCACGAATTTTCGGAACCAGCGCCGCCCATTTCGCCGCTTGATTCGTCTCGCCCAGTGCCGCCGCCATCTCCGCCATCATGCGGGTGTTCTCGGCGAAATACGCCGTGGCGATGACCTTGTGTTCATCGAGGCGCTGATAGTTACCGTTCTCCAAAGATAGCCAGTCGCCGGAGAACCAGGAATTACGCCCTTCTTCGAGCAGGTTGCCGTCCTTCGTCGCGCTGTCGTGGACGAAACCGTAAAAGCGTTTCATCGCCTCCCAGTTGCGACGCACGATGCGCGTGTCGCTGGTGGAATGCCAGACGGCATAGGGCACGGTGATGAAAGAATCGGACCAGCCCACGCCGGTCTCATCGAATTGCCAGCGCGGCTGCGGCACGATGGCGGGAATGTTGCCATCGGGCTTCTGCGCGTCCCGCATATCATCCATCCACTTGGAAAGAAAGGCGCGGGTATCGCGATAACGGCAGGCCGTCGGCGAAAACAAACTGATGTCACCCGTCCAGCCCAACCGCTCGTCGCGCGCCGGCGTGTCGGTGGGAATGGAAAGAAAATTGCCGCGCTGGCCCCAGCGGATGTTGCGCACGAGCTGATTCAGCATCGGGTTGGAAAGTTGCAAATCGCCGATGTCCGACAAATCCGAGCCGAGCACGACACCTTGCACGTCATTTATCGCCGGCGGAGTGTCCACGCCGGAAATTTCAATGTAGCGAAAACCGTGCTGCGTGAAGGTGGGCTGGTAGATGACGGCTTCGTTGTGCCCGAAGGTAAAAGTGTCGGTGGCTTTGGCCTTGCGGAGATTATCCGTGTAAATCTGCCCCTTTCGCTCGCCCAAGCGATAAAGTTCTTCCGCATAACGAATGCGAATCGTCTGGCCTTTCTTTCCAGTCAACTTGACCCGCGCGACGCCCACCATGTTTTGCCCGAGATCAAAAACATATGCGCCGGGCTTGGGCTCGGTGCGCGTGCGGGCTGGAAGCATTTCCGTCGCGCACACCGGTTCATCGGGTTGCGGCACAAGTTTGCTCAAATCGTCCGACACCACGGCAACCGGTTTCCACGACGATACGTCAAAGCCGACACCGTTCCAGCCAGGTTGTTCCAGTCGCGCGTCGTATTTCTCGCCGTCCTCCAAGTCGGCTTGGACAAATGGCCCGTCCGCCGAACGCCAGTTTCCATCGGTGACAAAATTTTCGGTGGAACCGTCGGTGTAGGTCACTTGCAGTTTCATCACCAACGCGAGCGTGTTGCCATAAACGTCGCGCCAGCTCATGCCGACGTTGCCGCGATACCAACCATCGCCCAGCGCCGCGCCCATAATATTGTTGCCCTTGCGCAGTAGCGGCGTCACATCGTAAGTCTGCGCCTGGATGCGTTTGTTATAATCGGTCCAGCCAGGGGCGAGAAATTCGTCGCCGACTTTTTGTCCGTTAATCGAGAGCTGGTAAAGGCCGTGGGCCGAGGCATAGATGCGCGCACACTTCACTTTTTTGGTGAGCTTTACCACGTCGCGCAATAGCGGACGCGTTGCCGCCGCATTGGTCGTCGGGGCGGCAATCCACTTCGCGCCCGACCAGTCGGCCGGCGAGAGCAGTCCGGTCTCGAACCACGCGGGCGCGCTCCATTTGCTTTCGACGCCGGCGCCATCCCAGACTTTCACCTGCCAGAAATAGCGCGTCGCCGGTTGCAGATGCCGATCACCGGGCAACGTCACATCCACCTGCCGGTCCGAAACGATGCGACCGGAATTCCACACATCGTCACGGGCTGTCGTCGTCCCGACACGGATTTGATAAGCGCCCTGCACCGTGCCGCGTTCATCCGCCGCGATGGCCCAGGCCATGGAAATATCGTCGGCAGCGATGCCTAGGGGATTGGCGCGGCCATTGACCGTCGTATGCTCGACGGAAAAAGCCCAAGCAGCAGGCGTTAGGCAGGCGGCGAACAGAATCACGATCGCCAAACCTGTGGTGGAGAAAAGCCGACGCGAATGGGGCGTTTTCCCAAAATGCGGTCTTGGAGTCAAAAACATAATTTTTACTGTGAACCGAGAAGCTTACAACACGCGTTTTTCGCCTCCAGAAAAAACTTTTCCGCCGCCGGTTGTGAAGCAAGCAGCTTGTCTAAGCTCGCGCGCAGTTTTGCCTGCCCCCGACAAGCGCGGTTCAGAAATGCGGCTCGCTCGCCGGGCGAAGCAATGTCGAGTGCGCAGCAAAAAATATCTAATGCCTCTTTGCTGGCCTCTTCAGACATATTGCGAGCGCGTTTCGCCATTGGGGTCAGTCAAAATCTGTAGATGGCGGTTTCATGTTGTTTATCTGGGCGGCCGTCAAGTTGCCCCAATCTTCCTGATAGGCATAAATATGAGCACTCGTATCAAACGAGCTTATGAAATACATGTTCGCATACTTGATCCACCGTGCCGAACCGTCCGTGAACAAAATATTGCCGCCGTCAGGATGTTTTCCACTGGAGACTGGATGCGGAACCCTAATCGGTTGACCGGGCACAAAACCATCCGCGCCCCAACCTAGGGGTTGGCCTGCCGTATACGCGGCCAAATATTTGCAGTTCGCCTCCGCCGCCAGGCACCAATTCGGTTTGGCCTGTCCCAATTTGACGGGACTGGGCGGGTTCGCGATGGTGCCAGCGGGATTGACCCAACTCGTAAGTCCACCATAGTAGGCATAGCCGATGGCAATGGGGTGTTGCGCGTTGTTCGGATCTACCCGCGGAAGATAATTACGCTCTGGACAACTCCAGATATTATTTTGCTCCGAAGCATTGGTCTTGAGAATCATCCCATAGGTGCTTAGCGTCGGCAGGAGCGCTGCATCCAAGCCCACGACAACATTCCCCTGATACGGGGCAAACACTTTGTCACCATTATCTCCGGCATACATCGTCACCCCGATGCCCACTTGGCGAATGTTGTTCAGGCACTGCGTCCGCTTGGCCCGCTCCTTGGCCTTGGCCAATGCCGGCAATAGCATCGCGGCCAGAATGGCAATGATGGCGATGACGACGAGCAGTTCAATCAGCGTGAAGCCCTTCTTTTGAGCATCTGCCGAACAATTCTTGATTAATTTTTTTTGCGACACCGTGTTCATTTTAAAATCTCATTGACTTTCATATTGAATTCTCAAGATTCAAAGCCGTCCGCACAAATTCTAGCGGGATGCCGGAACCCAAACCGGCACCCCGCACTGGTTTGCCATGGCCCCATCAACCACGGCAAATTTTCATATCACCAGCAGCCGCCAATCCGGCTCAAGGTGTGACCAACCGGAAGAAGCTCGCCGCATTCGTCAGAGATGATTGCGTGTAGCTGTAACTTCCATCCGAGGCAAACGCGCCCGTCGCAACGGGCGTCCAGCTTGCCAGCGGCAAGGCCACATCCGTGGAGGTCAGGATGCGG
>PLYV01000153.1:22113-27471 GCA_003151855.1 Limisphaerales bacterium
CGTGAACGCGACCGATTGCGTGACGTAGACATTGGTCGGCGTGGCCGTGAAGCCGGCCACGGGCGGCAGGAGCGTCGCTCCGGGGCCGCTCAACTGGAGCCCGTTCAAACTCGCGTCGGCTGTCCCAAGGCCCGTCAGGTTGATGGTCAACACGCCGCTGGCGCTGACCGTGGGGGTCAGGTGAACGTAGTTTCCTTCCACGGTCAGGACGCTGTTGCCGCTGTTCGGTCCGGCTTCGTCATACGAGCCGTTGGCAGCGAACCGGGTGACCGGCGTCTGCAAGGCATTCCCCGCCGAGGAATACAGATACAAGTCATACGTTCCCGCCGGCAAACCGGTGAGGGAAACTGTTCCGGTCTGGCCACCCGTGATGCGCAGGGCCGCTTGCATCAGATCTTCCGCCGGTGAACCGGAACCGGCGAACGGATTGGCCGTTCCCGAGTTGTAATCCTGGTCGCCGAGATAACTCAAATTCCAACTGGTGCCGATGTTGAGGGCGTCCAGCAAACCGACGATGGAACTGGAAATCCGATTCGTGTCGCCACCGACCGGGTTGGGGTTGCTTACTGGATTCCAGTGGTCGCCGGTATTGCCAATGACCGCCGGGCCGACCTGCGGCGTGGCGTGCGAGCCGGTGTAGGTCGTGCCGTCGAATTGCACATTGACATTCACGCCAAAGCTACCGGTGGGCGCGGGCAGGATCGTCAGCGCCATCGGCGTGCTGTTGAGGACGCCTACGACATTCGCCGCAAACAGCGCATAACTCCCGGCATCGCTCGTCTGGACGTTGGCCAAGGTCAGACTCGAGTTGGTGGCACTGGCGGAGACATTCACGAAGCCGCTACCCTTGTCCACCTTCCACTGGAGTGTCGGGGTCGGGTATCCGCTGAAACCAGCCGACAGTGTGATGTTGCGTCCGGCATAATCGGTGGCGGGCGAATCGGAAGTCGTGTCCGAGGACAGAACCAGCGTGGGAGCCGTGACCGGGCCATACACCTGAATCCCATTCCAAAGGCCCTGACCGTTATCCGTGGTGCCATACGCGCTGATGTTGAGCACGCCGTTGGTTGTGACCGTGGGAATCAGATGCACGTAATTCGCCCCGGAAACCAACGTATTGTTGCCGCTGTTCGGTCCGCAAACGGCCGTCTGGCCATTGGCGGAGAACACCGTGATGCGCCCCTGCCCGTCGGTGCGTCCGTTGGCAAAGAGGTAAAGATCATACGAACCCGGTATCAGATTGTGCAAGGTGACCGTGTTGGTGTCGGGGCTGGATCCCTGACTCACGGAACCCATGTAACCGGTCATCAGCGGCGCCACCGGGGAACCGGCGTCCCTGAACGGATTGCTGTTGCCAAAGGCTGCGCCGTTGAAAATGTAGTCGCCGACGTAATCCATCGTCACCGCCGATCCGATACTGACGACGTCCACGAGACCGAGGTTCGTTCCGTGCGCCAAGCCAGCGGGCGAGGTGCCGCCGGTCGTGTTGCTGATCGGATTCCACGCGTCGCCATCAGTGCCGATGACAGCGGCGCCGGTCTGCGTTGCCGCATAGCCGCCGCCCAGCCAGCCACCCGTGAACTGGACGTTGATGAAATTGTTTGTCGGCGCGGGGAGGAACACGAGGTTCGTTGACGAGCTGTTCGTGGCGCCAGCAATGTTGGACGAAAACAATTGATAAACACCCGAGTTGGTCGTTTGCGCGTTCGCCAGAATCAACGTGGTGTTGGTCGCGCCGGTAATCGGCGCAAATCCGCTCCCCGTGTCCACCTTCCACTGGTTGGTGATCGGGGCGGTGCCGGCAATCCCGACGGAAAGCGTCACCGTGCGGCCAACGTAATTGGTGGCGGGCGAATCCGCCGAGATGTCCGTCGCCAGGGAGATAAACGGCGGCGGCGAAACCGAGCTGACGGTGAAATTGTCGATCCGGGTCCCATTCGCATAGCTGGCAATCTCCATGTTCTGAACACCGGAGTTGCCGTTCCAAGTAAAACTCTGCAACATGACCTGCGTGCCATTGATGAACGCGGTGAGGGTGACGGGCGAGCCGTCCGCAAACGAGGTGAACGAGTAGAGCAAGGTGACATGCCGGGTCAGGCTCGTAACGTCAAACGTCGCCGTGGCCCCTGACGCTCCGAGCTTAAATACCTGTGCACCGCCGTTATTTTTCAGAATAATTCCCGAGTCGGTGCCCGAGTTGATAACTTGAAGGTTAACATCGCTGTTGGGTATGCCGACGGAGAATCCCACCCAATCGCTGGACGTGTTGTTCGCTGCGGTCCAGTCGAAATCAATCTGCATCCCCCCCGCGCTGGTGATCGTGCTGCCTCCAGTGCCGGAAGCCCAATTCCAACGATTCGCAGTGTTCGCCGCATCCGCGAACCGCATGCGACCGTCGTTGCCGGAGCCGGTCTTGAAGATGTTCAATTCATCGCCGGTGATCGTGAGCTGAACACCGCCGGAACGTCCGACCACGTTGTTGGCCAGGAGTCCCGTATGCCTGCCGGTTTGGGTTGAGCCGTCCAGGCTTGTCGTGTCGGGAATGTTGAAATTATCGGACCAGATTACGGTCTGAGCGTGAGTCGCGAGACCGGTGACGCCCAGCAAGATGGCCAATGCGTTCGTGACGAAAGCATACGCCAGTTTTGTTTTGAAGTGCCGGTGGATTATTTGAGGGTTCATAAGGTTGGCGATTTATTGGTTGGTTGAGGTTGGAATGGATTGGTGGAGTGCGCGCGTTTATTTTTTTTGGGGTTGTTGGAGACAGGTTAAATTAAGCTGCCAATGCGTTTTGGCATATCCCAAGAACCTGTGAAATGAATTACCCAAATTTGGGGTAGCTATCCCGCAGACCCAAACCATGAATCAGGGATAAACCAGACGGAAAAACGCGCTGCCGTTCGTCATCGGCAGCGACAGCACGTTCAAGTAATTTGCATTAAGCACGGTGAGCCAGTTGGTGCCCAGGCCGTTCGTCTGCATTTGCAGGCGCCAGCCGGTGTGGTCCGCCGGCCACGAGAGCTGGAACTGATTGCCAGCTGGAAAATTCATGAGTTGCAAACCCAATTGCACCGGTGCCAGCGACGGCGACGGCATGACTCGCACGTTGTCCAGAAATACCGTGTTGTCGCCGCCCACCAGATCCGTGCCGACAAAGGAAAGCGTGTGCGTGGCGGCGGTCGCGGTGAAGTTCGTGGTGTAATCCACGTAGCTCGTGGCCGTCGCGGACGGGGCGTAGCTGGCAAGGACCAAATTGTCCAATTTCAGATTCCACGTCTGGCCACCATGCTGGAATTGGCCGGCGCGTTCCGCCGCAGAAAATGTGACGGCGTATTTTGCGCCGGGCACAAAGCCGGAAATTGCTTGGGCGACCGTGGAAGTGCTTTGCAGAAACGCCACCTGACTTCCCTCCGGCGCGTTCGGATTGCTGCTGTTGAACAGCGTGCCGTTCGGCGTGATGCCGGAGCCGTTGTTGCCTGACGATGGCGTGAACGTCCATGAAGCGCCGGAGGGATTGTATTGATAAGTGCCAACTTTCGGCGTCTCGAAGCCGAAGTTGTAAACGAACTGCGGCGTGGCGCTGACTTCAGACGAGTCATCACTTTCGCCATCGGCATTCACGGCGCTGACCACGTAATAATAAGTCGTGCCGTTGCCCAAGCCAGTGTTGGTAAACGCGAGGCTGGCGTTCGTGGCAACAGTAACGTAGCCGCTGCCGCTGGTGGTCGAGCGTTTGACGTAATAGTTCGTTGCCGTGCCCGAGGCGGACCAACTCAAGGCCACCTGCGCGTTGCCGGCAGTGGCGGCAAGTCCGGTCGGCGGCGGAGAAATCAAGCTGGCCAGCGTCGCCACTTCCCCCGCGCTCAACGCCCGGGCGTAAATGCGAAAGTCATCCACGCTGCCGGCCAGATACGGATCGGGATACTGCGACTTGCCGAGGTAATTCTGCGTCGTGCTGCCCAGGTTCGCCGGCTTGAGCGTCATGCCGCTGTTCGTCGCCACGGCCGCACCGTCAATGTAAAGCACGCCGTTGCTGCCAGACAACGTCACCGCGACGTGATGCCAGATGCCGGTGGAAAGAAGCGACGAGCTGTTGAGCTGTTGTTCCGCAATCCCGCCGTTGGTGGTAATCGCATAGCGCACCGTGTTGCCACCGCTGGCCAGAGTCAGGAACATGTAGGTGTTGGTGCCCGAACCAAAGTCGAAGACGCGCGACCAGGTGGAGTTGGCATCCGACTTCACCCAAGCCGATACGCTGAAGTCATTGAGCGTGCTGACCAATCCCGCCGGGAAACTGACGTAGCTGCTCGTGCCGTTGAATTGCGCCGCCTGGCTGCCGACTTTGCCCGCAACGTAACTCACCGCGCTGGCCGTGCCGTCATGGCCGTTGCCGCTGCTGTCCTGCGTGTTGCCTTCAAAGGCGTAGAGCGCCCAGATGTCGTTTAGCGTGGAAGTGAAAGAGTAGCTGCCCGAACCCACCTGATACATTGCGGCGCCATTGGTCATTCCCAGATACTGCACGCCAGGCGCGGTCGCGGCGGGGACTGCGCCCTCAAACACGGTCGTGCCGCTCGCCTCGGGCACATAGACGATGGCGGTCGTGTTCACTGGGATTTCAACGCTTAGAACGATGTTGCTCGCGGTGACATTCCATTCCGTCGCGAGCCGGCCAAACGGAGTTTGCTGAAAGCAACTGGCGTTGGTCAGCCCGCCGTAACCGATGAGCGGAGCGATGCGCGAGGTCTTGTAACCCGGTTCCACGGCCTGGATGCCGCCCAGATTTCCGAACATCCATTCGCCGACCGCGCCGTAGGCGTAGTGATTGAACGAGTTCATGCTCGCATCGCCAAACGTGAGGTCGGGCCCGATTGAATTCCATCGTTCCCACATGGTCGTCGCCCCGACGGTGATTGGGAAACCCCACGACGGATAATCCTCGTTGAGCAGCAGCTGCATCGCCAGATCGTCGCGACCAATCTTGGAAAGCGCCGGGAGCAGCCAGGGCGTGCCGAGGAAGCCGGTCTGCAGGTGGTTGTTATCCGCTGCCAGCTTGCTGACATATTGGGCGGCAGTCTGCACTCGTTGAGTCGGGTCGGCAATCATGTCCATGCCCAGCGCCATGTCATAGGCACACTGGGTGCCTTGGTAGATGGAGCCGTCGGAATTGCGATACGCCGCAACGAACGCCGCGCGAATCTGCGGCACCAACGCCGCCAATTGCGTCGCCAGGCTGGGCTCGCCCATGGCCGCCGCCAGCTCGGACATCATGCGGGTGTCCTCGGCAAAATAGGCGGTCGCAATGACTTTATGTTCCTCGAGGCGGTTCCAGTTCGGCTCGAGCGACAGCCAATCCCCGGA
>PLYV01000153.1:27534-28553 GCA_003151855.1 Limisphaerales bacterium
GTCCAGCCGAGCCGTTCGTCGCGCGCCGGCGTGTCCGTGGGAATCGAGAGAAAGTTGCCGCGCTGGCCCCAGCGGATGTTGCTCACGAGTTGGTTGAGCAACGGACTGGAGGTTTGGAGATCGCCGATGTCGCGCAGGTCGGAGGAAAGCACCACGCCCTGCACGTCGTTCGTCGCCGGCGGCGTGGCGACGCCCGAGATTTCAAGGTAACGGAAGCCGTGCTGGGTGAACTTGGGCTGATAGGTGATGGTGCCGTTGGTGGCGAAGGCGTAGATGTCGGTCGCCTTCGCGGTGCGGAGGTTATCGGTGTAGAGCTGGCCGGTTTGCGCGCCGGTGCGGTAAAGATCCTCGCCTTGCCGGATCGTAACAATTTGTCCGTTGGTCCCGGTCAACCGAATCCTCGAAATGCCGACCATGTTCTGGCCGAGATCATAAGTCCATTTCCCGGCCAAGGGCTGCGTGCGGTTGGTCGCCGTCAGCACGGTGATGTTGCGAATGGGTTCGTCGGGTTGCGGCACCAGGAGCGAGGAGACGTTCGCGACGGTGCCCACGCTCATCCATGGCGAGTCATTGAAAGTCGCCGTGTCCCAACCGGGTTGTTCCAAGTTCGCGTTGTAGGTTTCGCCGTCTTGCAGATCGCCTTTGACGAACGGACCATCGCTAACCTTCCAGCCCGCGTCGCTCGCAAACCACTGCGACGTGCCATTGGCGTAGGTGACTTTGATTTTCGCCACCAAGGCGAGCTGACTTCCGTATGCCTGGGTCCAGCCGATGCCCACCTTGCCGCGATACCAGCCATCGGCCAAAGCCGCGCCGATGACGTTGGTTCCCGTTTGAACGAGTGAGGTGACATCATAGGTCTGCGCTTGAATCCGCTTGTCGTNNCCCCGCAACAGCGGCAGCGACGACGGCAGGTTGGCGAAGACGGCATCGGTAGTCCCGGAAACCGACAGCACGCCATTCGCTAGCGATCCGCCGCTGAAGCCATTTTCACCCAGCAAAAAGTTCGGGGCAATCAA
>PLYV01000153.1:28602-33830 GCA_003151855.1 Limisphaerales bacterium
CTGGAGGGTGTTCGTGGTTCCGGTCAGCCCCGCGTTGGAGAAGCCGAACGACGCAAGATTGATCGTGGAAAGAACCGTGTAGTTGCCGTTGACCCGCTTGTGTGTTTTCAAGGCGGGATTTCCTCCCGTCACGTTGATCTGCCACATGTAGGCATTTTGACCGTCGGTCGAACTGCGCAGAAAAACGCCGAACGCCTGGTTCTGCAAAGTGAACACGACCGTCGCGGTGTAGTTGTTCCATTGGGTGAGGTCGGGACTTTGAACGGGCCGGGTAATCCAATTCGCTCCCGCCCAGTCCGCTGCCGTGAGCAATCCGGTCTCAAACCAAGCCGCCGCGCTCCAGTCGCTCAGGACGGCGCTCCCGTCCTGAACTCGCACCTGCCAATAATAGCGTTTCGCGGGCGTCAGCAGGATGCCTGCGGGCAAGGTGATGTCGGTCTGCCGGTTCGAGGCCACCAGGCCCGAGTCCCACACGTCCGCGCCGCCCGCCGTCGTGCCCACACGAATCTGGTAAGCACTCTGCACCACGCCGCGCGCGTTCGTCACACTGGTCCAGCCGAACGAGATGTCGTTGGTGGCAATGCCCAGCGGATTGGCGCGGCCGTTGCAAGAAAGATTGGTGACGGTGATGGCCTGGCTTTCTGAAATCCCCAAAACGAACAGGGCGACAAGCAATGCGAAAAGACAATTCAAGCGGTTCATGTAATTTAGCAAGCTAACACACGCATCTCCGACCACCCATACCCATAAACAAATGAGGCGATTACACCCAAATTGGGGGCACTATTGGCAGGGGCGCATCTTGACACTGTCTCTGAACGCAATCCTGCCGGGGCGCGGCATTTATGCCGCTTCAACGCGCGCAGGGCTTGCAGGCCAATCGTTTCGTCGCATCGCTGTCGAACATTGAAGCGGCCTGAAGGCCGCGCTCCGAGGACAGTGTCAAGATGCACCCAACAGGCTCTCGCAGGTCAAAACGCCCGGACATGACGGAAGGCTTTGCCATTTCAACGAAAAATCCGCCGGGCTGGAAGCCCGGCTCTACGTCAGCCAGGATGGCTGACGCTACCTTTTTCAGACGCGCTCTTAATCACACCCCAATTTTGGGGTAATACTTATCCTGATTTTTGGGGATATTCGCGCCAGAATTTACTGGCAGACTGATTCCTGTCCCGATTCAGAGGCATTGCCGTGCAAATGAAAAACAACGTCGGGGCCATAACTCAAATACCAGTCACCCAAAATATGAAAAAAATAATCCCACTCGCACTTCTGTTAGCTGGTGCGGCTGTAACAGCAAATGCCCAGAGCACCATCAGTTGGGCCTACGCTAATGGTCTAGCCATTCCAGCTACCGGCACTGCCGGTGTGCTTTCTGCCACGAACTGGAATCTCACGGGAAGTGGTGGCTCCGCCAACTTAAGTTATAACAATGCCACAGCCTCCGGCGTAACCCTGTCGCTTGCCGGTGGTTTTGGAGCTTGGGGTATCGGTGGCGGGGTGCAAGATCCTAACGGCACATATAACAGCGCGATCTTTGACGGATACTACAACTCGACAGGGTCCACCCTCACGCTCGGCAGTATTCCTTTCGCGAATTACGACATTTACGTCTATTTCAGTTCCGACACGGATGGCCGCACGGGAACCATCTCCGACGGCCCAACCACTTATAGCTTTTCGACGGACACTCGCGGAAAGGTGGACGCCCACAGTAATTTCGTATTCGCTCAGACAACTGATACGGGCTTGAGCCATCCCAGTGCCGACTATGCCGTGTTCTCAAATCTTACCGGCGCTTCGGAGACGCTCACCATAGCCAATGCAAGCGGTGGAATGGGCTTTGCCGGATTCCAAATCGTGGCCGTTCCGGAACCCGGCACAATGGCACTGGCCGCCTTGGGCGGTGCGAGCCTGTTGTTCTGGCGGCGGCAGTCAAAGTAAGCGCGGTTCTAACCCACCCGCTACGGTTTCAAACAGCGCCGGCTGCAACCTTGTTGCGGCCGGCCTTTTGCTTTAGTGATGCCCAAATCAGGCCGCCGCATTCTCACACTTTGCTATGCGTGGATAGATAACGGATCACCGCTTCGGTGCGGGAATGGACGTGCATCTTTTCATAGACCCGCTTCAAATAGCTGTAAATTGTCTCCACGCTCAGATTCAATTGGTCGGCAATCACCTTGTTCGAATACCCCTTCGACAAAAGAACCAGAATTTCCTCTTCGCGGGCGGACAAGTTCAGCGATTTATCAATGGTCTTCGCCTTGCGATGAAACGATTCCACGACGCGGCGCGCGATTTCGCTGCTCATCGGCGAGCCGCCGCTCAAGACATCCAGCAGCGCCTTCCGCAAATCGGCGGGCTTGGTGCGCTTGAGCAAATACCCGGCAGCCCCGGCTTGCAGCGCGAGAAAAATCAGCTCTTTGTCGTTCATCGCCGTCAGGATGATGATCTGCGTTTCTGGCAGCAGTTCCTTGAGCTGTGCGGTGCATTCGATACCGGACATGCGCGGCAGAAAAATGTCCATCAGCACGACGCTCGGACGATATTTTGGAATTTCGCGGAGCGCCTCCTCGCCGGAAACACAGGCGCACACACATTCAAAGTCTGGAAATGAATTGATCAGCTTGCTCCAGTTTTCGCGGACTTCCGGCTGGTCTTCCACGATGGCAATTTTGACCTTTTGCGCGGCGGGCTTGGCGGTGGTTCCAGTCTTTTGCGGCTTCATGTTTCAGTAATTTATTTGTCGGCGGTTTCAGGATTGGGCGGGTTGGCGGATTTGTTTTCGCTTTTCAACCGCGTGCGCCAGCGGCGCGTCAGCCAACCGAGGCGTGAATGCTGTCGCGTGAGCGGGATGCTGAATTCCACACGACAGCCTTTGCCCGGCTCACTGGCCACAGCGCATCGGCCACCCACTTCGTTCATGCGTTGAATCATGTTTCCGATGCCGTTGCGCTTGCCGCTGGATTTCGCTGGATCAAACCCTTTGCCGTCATCCTCCACGATGACGTTCAGCCCGGAGTCCTGCCGTTGAATTTTCAGCAGTAATTGGGTCGCGCCGGAATGTTTGGCGGCGTTGGTGACCGCTTCTTTCACTGCCAGCAGCAGGCTGCGGCGCAAAGGCAGATCAAAATCGAGCGATGGCATGTCCGGCTCGACTTCCAGCAGGCACTGGATGCCCGCCGGCTGCAGGTATTCCTGCGCGTATTCACAAATGTAGGTCACAAAGTCGCGCACCGTGTCGCGTTGCGGATTCACCGCCCAAAGCACTTCATCCATTGCCCCCAGAGCCTCCCTCAGACCGTCGCTGATGCGCGAGAACTGATGGCGCGCCATGGCCTGTTCCGGCAGTTCGTTTTGAGCCACTTCACTTTCGAGGACCAGGCGGGTCAGCCGCGTGCCAAAATCATCGTGAATGTCGCGTGCGATGCGTGCGCGTTCCTGATTGAGCAGGCGCTGCTCCTTCTTGTGAAAGGCGACCTGGAAAAAGAGGACGATGCAGGCCAGAAA
The DNA here is from genome assembly GCA_003151855.1 of Limisphaerales bacterium. Lineage (GTDB taxonomy): Bacteria > Verrucomicrobiota > Verrucomicrobiia > Limisphaerales > UBA11358 > UBA11358. The sequence goes on from PLYV01000153.1 coordinate 32,113, forward strand.
GAACAATCCGAACACAGAAGCCAGCAGCAGATAAAACCAGCCGGTCTGCCAGAACGGAATCACCAGCGGCTGAAAACGCGGCACAACGACATAATCCTCCGGCCAATTGCCAGAGGTCCATAACGGATGCGGCGTGATGATAGTTGCCGAGTGCCACCCTGACTGTGACCGTTTTAACTTCTCCCAATTACGCACGTCTTCAGGAACGACCTTCCAGCTTTCGTCTGACTTGATGTCCACGACGCGTCCGTCGGCCAGCACGACCCGAAAATCCATGAGCATGCCGGCGGCAAAATAGTCGTTGAAAGCGCTGATCGCCAGCGCATGGCGTCCGGGCGTCAGCAGCAGCGTCAAATCGTATTCCGTAATCGAGCGCCAATTTGCACCCTGCGACAATTCACGGCCATCCAGATACATCTGGTAGCCATCGTCCACCGTGATCCGCATCCGCGCCTCAACCACTTTTGTATCTTTAGGAATGTCAAAGTCCTTCCACAAACGGCAGGCTTGATGGTCAAAGGTCTTGTCCGTCCAAATCCAGGAACCGAGTCCCTTCTTGGCGTCCGGCGGAATCTTTGCCAGACGGTAAGATGAAGATTCATCCCGGCTTGCCGGCGCGGGCGCGTCAGCGGCGCGGGCGGAATCCGCGAAGGAAAAAGCGAGCGGCAATGCCAGAACAACCTGCCAGACCGTCCGCAGAAAATAATCCCGCCACCACGGTCCGCAGAAGCATGGCAAAGCCAATCCGCAACGGATTTTCAAATGGCCGGTCATGCCGGAAATAATCTGCAATTTTTCACCCGCTTAACAGAATAAAAATCGGTGCCCCCCCACCAGCGTTATCGTGCTTGAATTGTATCAACTCGGCCGCGTTTTTACACCGCCGCACCCAACAGGTGAGGCGAAGGTAGCTGAATACGAATGGCTGCCACCACGGCAACCCTGAACGCAACGCTGGCCGCCGACTGCCGACGTGCGAACGAAGCGCCTGTGGAAAGTCTATGTGCCCTATCCCGACATGAAAGGTCGCCGCGCCATTTTGCAGGCTCACGCTGGAGGCAAACCCATCGCCGACGAACAAAATGCCTTGGACGTGATCGCGCAAACCACTCCGGGCATGTCCGGCGCGGATCTCGCGAACCTCCTCAATGAAGCCGCCATCTTTTCCGCGTTGCAGAACGCCACGCATATCTCGCAGACCGACCTCGAAGCGGCGCGCGACAAAGTCCGTTACGGCACGGAACGCAAATCAATGGTCATGAACCAAAAAGAGCGCGAGATGGTGGCGTATCATGAGGCCGGTCACACCATCATTCACTTGCAGACCGCACTGATGCCGCCGCTTTACAAAGTGAGCATCGTGCCGCGCGGCCAGGCGCTGGGTGCCACCACACTGTTGCCCGACGAAGACCAGCACCTCCAAAGCAAACAGTTTCTGCTCGAAGAATTGCGCGTGTTGATGGGCGGACGGGCAGCCGAAAAAACTTTTTACGGCGCCACCACCAACGGCGCGTCCGGCGACCTCGATGTCGCGCGCAAGATCGCCCGCAAGATGATCCACGAATGGGGCATGGGCGAAAAACTCTACTACGAACCCGAACAACGCGACGCCGAGGTTGAGATCAACTCCCTGCTCGAAACCGCCGACCGCCAGGCACACGAACTCATCCAGACGCACAAGGAGAATACCGGGAAGCTGGCGAGAGCGTTGCTCAACC
>PLYV01000245.1:0-12321 GCA_003151855.1 Limisphaerales bacterium
ATGGTCGGCGGCGTCATCACCTCCACCATCATGGAACTGGCGGTGTATCCGGCGATTTATTTTTTATGGCGTTCACGCGGGTTGAATAAAACGGATTGATTAGTGCTTGCTGAAATCTTTCGCCGCCGCATATGTCCCGCACCTGCCGCCAGATTATCACACGCCCCGGACAACGCCAATCCAACCGAAAATTGTCCCTTCGGATTTTCGTATTGTCCGGGCAGCCGGCGTGTTCAGTGGTTTTCGACTGCCAGTAAAACTGCAAGTAAAACTAGGCAATTGGTAGGTTCTTGTTACCAAAAGTTACCGCAAGTTGAATGAGAAAACCCTTGAAACCCCAATGAAAACGGCAGATAATTGCCCTGTCGATAAAAGAAAAGAGGCCGGACACTACTCCGGCCTCAATCAAGAACAAGCGCCCAAAACACTTTGAAACACACGTCCAACAACAGGATTAGAATAACAGAAGCCGCCGGCCTGGCTTGTCCCCAGTTGTGGTTACAGCTAGCCGAAAATTCCGTTCAGCGTTGCAGGAACTTCGCCACCGCCTCCGTGCGCGTCCGCACCTGGAGTTTTTCGTAGATCCGGCGGATGTAGGTGTGCACGGTCTCGTAGCCGATGTTCAGCTTCTCGGCGATTTCCTTGTAGATCAAGCCCTGCGCCAGCAAATCGAGCACCTGCTGTTCGCGCTCGGAAAGATCGGACAGCTCTCCGCCGGACGCGGGTGCGACTGCCACGGGCTTTTGGAACGACTGCACCACCAGCCGCGCGATGTGCGTGGTCATCGGCGAACCGCCGCGATGGACCTCGCGGATGGCCTCGATCAATTCCTTCGTCGGCGTGCGCTTGAGCATATAGCCGTTGGCCCCGGCGGCGAGCGCGTTGAAAATATTTTCCGTGTCCTCGTAAACCGTCAGCATCATCACCTGCGTCTGCGGCAAAATCTGTTTCAACTTGCGCACGCACTCCACCCCGTTGATGCCGGGGAGGTTGATGTCCATCAAAACCACGTCCGGCTTCACCTTCGGCAATCCGGCCAGCGCGTCCTCGGCGGTGGCGTAATCGCTGACGAAGCGGAAACCTTCCGTGCGGCCGATCAGCTTGGCCAGCGTGCCGCGCAGCTTGTCATTGTCCTCAACGATGGAGATGGAAATGGGCATTGGAAATTTTTCTTAATCCTAATCTTAATCGTAATCCCGCCGACGATTAAAATTAAGATTACGATTACGAACTGGAAATTGGAACTGTCAATTTCACCACCGTCCCGCCGTTCGCGCCGGGGGTGATGTCAAATTCGCCCTGCACATCATCCAGCCGCTTCCTCATATTTTTCAATCCGTTCCGCAGTTGCTTCGCCGAAAGGTCGCCGAGGCCGCGACCGTTGTCCGTCACCGTCAGCACAAATTTATCCGGCTCCAACTGTAGTTTCACCCGCGCCTCGGTGGCGTGCGCATGCTTGACGACATTGTTGACCGCCTCCTTGAACGCGAGGAAGACGTTGTGCCGCACTTCCGGCAAAATCGGAACCGGCGGCACGGCGGGCAGCTCCGCGCGGAAGCTGACGCCGGCTAGCGCAAAATAGTCCTGCGCATATTTGCACGCGTAATTCGCCAGGCTTGCCAGCGTGTCGTTGGAGGAATTCAGCGCCCACACGATCTCATCCAGCGAACGTGTCGTGTCGCGGGCCGTGGCGGAAATCTGCTGCGCGTGCTGCTCGATTTCACCGGGCAAATCCTTGTCCGCCTCGGCCATCTCGCCGAGCAGCGCCACTTGCGTGAGGTTCGCGCCGATCTGATCGTGCAAATCGCGCGCGATGCGGGCGCGTTCTTTTTCCAACAATTCCTTCTGCCGCGCGACGCGCAACTGACGTTTCAACTTCGCCGTGGAAATCAGATAGATGATTCCCGCCAGCGCGCCCAGCAAAACCAGCACGCTCGCGGCCAGAAACGCCGGCGTGCGCCAGAACGGCGGCTCCACGGTGACGGCCAGCGTCGCGCCGGTGTCGTTCCACACGCCGTCCTCGTTGCCGGCGATGACGCGAAAGACAAATTTCCCCGGCGGCAGCTTCGGGAAATGCGCCACGCGCTCGCCGCCGATGTCCGTCCAGTTTTTGTCGCGGCCTTCCAGCCGGTATTTGAACCGCGCGCCGGCCACGGTGTTTTTCGGTGCGGAAAAATTCAGGCTCGCGAAATGGATTTCCAACTGCTCGTTGTCCGGTGCGAGCGTCACCGCACCGCGCCACGTCGCGCTCAAGGCGTTGGTGTTTTGCTCCACGCCGTCCACGAGCACCGACTCGATGACCACCGGCGGCGGGTTGGGATTCGGCTTCAAATCCGAGGGGTTCACCACCACCACGCCGGAAATCGTCGGGAAAAATAATTTTCCATCGCGCGCCCGCAAGGCCGCTGGCTGTGCGCCGGCGGCACATTCGCGCGTCAGGAACGTCCGGCATGTCAGCGTCCGCGCCGCGCCCGCCAGCACGTCGGCGACGGATTTTTTTTCCACGCGCACCAGGCCTTCGTAGGAACCAATCCACAGGTTGCCCGCCGCGTCCTCGGCGAGCGAGCCGATGTCGTCATTCGCCAGGCCGTTGAGCGTGTGCGAAAACAGTTTCCATTCGCCCGCCGCCGAACGCCGCGCGAGGCCGTGCGCGAAACTACCCGCCCACAGCGAACCATCCGCGCTGACAAGCAGCGTGGAAACATCCTTCACGGGCGAATTGACGGCCTCAATCTTCCCGTCGCGCAAGGCGAACAAGCCCCCGCCATCGCTGCCAATCAACAGCGCGCCGTTGGCATCTTCCGCCAGCGCGCGGACGGGATTGCCGGCGAGCGCGGTGTTCGCCAGAAAATAATTCCAGCGCTGGCCGTCGAAGCCGGCAAGGCCGTTCTCGCCACCCGCCCAAATTTTTCCGTCGTGCGTCTGGCCAAGACAGGAGATTTTCTGACCGACCGGCAACGCCAGCGGCACCGGCGTGAAACTGCCGTTCTCCAGACGAAAAAGCCCCTGCCCGCTCGTGCCGCACCAGACCTGCCCGTGCGCATCGGCCAGCACGCACCACGCATTCGCCGGAGAATCGAAACGGCTGGCAACATTCGTGAGCCAATACGCCAGGCCATGCAGGTTGAACGCCGTCCACACGCCGCCCGCCGCGTCCTCGGCGATGGATTGGGCGACGCCGCCGGCCAAGTCCGCCGGCGCGCTGAACGTTTTTTTCTTCACGCGGTCCAGACCGCCGCCGTCCGTGCCGACCCAAAGGTTTTTTTCCGAATCAAAGCACAGCGACAAGACAAAATCTTCCGACAGCCCATCCGCCTTGGTGATGTGCGCGACGTTGCCGGCGGCGTCGAACCAGAACACGCCCGCGCCACGCGTGCCGACGATGAGGTTGCCCGCGTCATCCTCAATGGCAGCGGTGACAATGGTGGCGTTGTCCCACGGCAGCGCGCCAAAATCCTTTTCCCGTGTATCGCCGCGCCAGCGTTCCACGCGGCTGTTCTGCAACTGCCAGCTCGCGCCGCTCTTTTCCGGCACGACGAGGTGAAACGCCAGATACGTCAGAAAATCCCGCTGGCCGCGTTCCACCGGCGGCGCGACATCGAGCGCATTGTTCTTCCAGCGAAAAATCCGCCGCGCGTCGGTCACGAACCACACCGTGCCGTTCTGGTCGTCGAACCCGGCGGTGAGATGGCCGGACGCCGCCGTGCCCTCAAAGACTTTTTTCACGATGCCGTTCTGCACCAGCGCGAGCGAGCCGTTGGCGGTGCCGACCCAGAGATTTTCCCGGCTGTCCTCGAACAGGAAGCTGACGACGTTCTCCGGCAAGCCGGGCGTGTTGTTGACGTTGAACGGCGTGAAGGTGTTGCCGTCAAACCGCGCGAGGCCGTTCTGCGTGCCGAGCCAGAGATGTCCGTCGCGCGTCTGGGTCAGGGCGATGATGGAATTTTCCGGCAAACCGAGGCGGTCATCCGTATTCCACGCATCCACGATAAACGGCGAATCGCCCGCCGCCGCCGGGCGGACGAGCGCCAGCGACAGCAAGAGGCCGCCGAGGAAACTATGGACGATGCGTTTCAATCTGTGGCGACAGCATAGCGGCTGGCGGACGGGGAAAAAGTTTTTTTCAAAAATCGCTTGCGGGCGGAACCGGCTGGGCTACGTTGACCTTGCCCCGAGAACGGGTGCCCGTTTTTCCTGTCGAAAGACGAGCGTCGGCGGAACCTTCAAACTGTGTGCGGTTCCGCCGACTTTTTTTCCAAAGCCACTCGCACGCCCACCTTTTGGCAGCCCAAAAATCCGAGACAAGACCAGTGGCCAAGTCAATCGAGTCTGTCTGGCTTAACCCGCTCAAACCGGATTTTTCCTCCCGGCTTGGCGGATGGCGGCGGAGTTAATTTTCAAACCAGCAGTTTTTCAAACCGCGCCGCCGCTGCGTCCCATTGCTCCGAGTCTTGCGGCGTGAAGGTTTTCAGCTCGAAAGAATTCCGCACGATCTCCCGCGCCGCCGCGTGCGACTCCACATGGCCAAGCGCGATGGCCTGGATGAGGATGTTGCCCAGCGCGGCACATTCCGTCGGGCCGGCGAGGACGGGAATCTTCAGCGCGTTCGCCGTGAACTGGTTCAGCGTGGCGTCCTTGCTGCCGCCGCCGACGATGTGCAACCGCTCGATCTTTTTGCCGATGAGCCGCTCGGTGCGGCGCAGCGTGACGCGATAAAATAGCGCGAGGCTTTCGTAGATGCAGCGCACGCACGCGCCGACATCCGCCGGCACGGGCTGGCCGGTTTCGCGACAGAAGTCGGCGATCTTCCCCGGCATGTTGTCGGGGCTCATAAAGCGCGCGTCGTCGGGATTGATGAGCGAAACAAACGGCGCGGCGGCGATGGCCAGTTGTTCCAGCTCGGCAAATTCATATTTCTTCGCGCCCTTGTTCCAATGGCGGCGCGATTCCTGGATGAGCCAGAGGCCGACAATGTTTTTAAGCAGCCGCGTCGTGCCGCCATAGCCGATTTCATTGGTGAATCCGAGGCTGCGGCTCTGGTCGTTGATGACCGGCTGGGATTTTTCCACGCCCATCAGCGACCAAGTGCCAGAGCTCAAATACGCCCAGTCCTCGCCGCTGCCCGGCACCGCCGCGACCGCCGCGCCGGTGTCGTGCGAGCAACTGGCGACGACTTCGATCGGCGGCAGGCCGACTTCCGTGGCGAGATTTTTTTTCATCGGTCCGAGCTTCGTGCCGGACGGGCAGACGGGCGCGAACAGGTTTTCCCGCAGGCCGAGCGCGGTAAAAAGTTTTTTGGACCAGTCTTGCTGGACGGGATTGTATAGCTGCGTGGTGCTGGCGAGCGAAACCTCGTTGCGCGCCACGCCGGAGCAGTAGTAATTGAACGCATCGGCGATGAGCAAAATATGCTTCGCCTGCGCGAGCCGTTCCGCCGGCTCGGTGGCGATCTGGTAAAGCGTATTCAGCGCCATGAACTGGATGCCGGTCTCGGCGAAAACCGCCGGCCACGCGATCTGGCCGTTGACCTTCGCGACGCCCTCCGCCGTGCGCGCATCGCGGTAGCACCACACCGGCGACAACACCAGGCCGCGTTCGTCGTAAAGCACATAATCCACGCCCCACGAATCGGTGCTGATGCTGGCGATGGGCAGGTTTTTGGCGGCGGCTTTTTTCAGGCCGATCTTCAATTCGTTCAGCAGCCGGTCAAACTCCCAATGCAGCGCACCGGAAACCTTCGTCGCGCCGGTGGGAAAACGGTGAAGTTCCTCGAGGGAAATTTTGCCATGGTCGAGCGAGCCAAGAATCAGCCGGCCGCTGTCCGCGCCGAGATCGCAGGCGAGATAATGTGTGGGCATAAATATTTTAGGAATTCTACGCAGCCGGCGAGCGGTGTCAAAAGGTTCCCGTCACTCCACGCCGGCAATTCTGGCGGGGCGCGTCTCGCGGCCCAGCTTCAGCGAAAACGTGTCGCCGGATTTTTTGCCGGCGAGCTGCTCGCCCAGCGGCGACTGCGGGGTGATGACGAGAATCTCCTTCCGGTCATGCTCGATTTCCGTGCCGCCGGCGCGCGGGCCGAGGAAGTAAAAATCCCGGCCGCCGCCCTGCTCCAGTTCCACGAGCGCACCCACGCCGATGGCGTCCGTGGCGGAAAACTTTTTCACGCCGAGCTTTTCAAATTCCGCGATGGCGGCCTCCAGTTCCGCCAGCTGCTTGGACTGGCCGCGGGCGAGATAGGAGGCTTCGAGGCCGCNNCGCGCGTGTCGTATTTGTTTTCGGCCTTGTTGGATTCGTGCGTGGCCTCGGCGCGGGAGAACTGCGCGGCGCGGAAATAGATTTCCAGTTCACCGACGAGCTTGGCGGTGATTTTATTGAGAATGGCGCGTTTGTTCATTTCAGGCAAAAATTTTGCCACAGCGGCACAGAGAACACAGAGTATTTTTGGAAAGGATTTTTCTCTGTGCGTTCTGAGTCTCTGCGGCTAATTCATCGGAAGTTAAAGATACTTCGCCAAAATCGGCTTCAGTTCGGCCATGGTTTTCTTCGGCCAGAATTTTTTGTCGGTGAGAAATGCGTTCTTCAAGGCGGCGTGCGCCTTCCAGTTCGGTTCCGCCGGAATCTGCGCGATGGCGGCGGCGACAATTTTTTTCGCCGTGTCGGCGTTGCGGTGGAGATTGGCGATGATCATTTCTAGCGAAACGTGTTCCTCTTCCTTCCAGCAATCGTAGTCCGTCGCCATCGCCAGTGTGGCGTAGGCGATCTCGGCTTCGCGGGCGCACTTGGCCTCGCCAATGTTCGTCATACCGATGACATCGTAGCCGGCGCGGTGGTTGGCGAGCGATTCGGCGCGCGTGCTGAATGCCGGGCCTTCCATGTTCACATAGGTGCCGCCGTCATGGACGCGCGCCTTGGCGGCCTTGGCGGTGCGGACGAGGATCTGCCGCAGTTCGCCGCTGATCGGTTCGGCGAACGCGACGTGCGCCACGATGCCGCGCCCGAAAAATGTGTGATTCAGCGATTGCTTGGTGCGATCAATGAACTGGTCAATCACCACGATGTCGCACGGCCGGTATTTTTCCTGCAACGAACCAACGGCGCTGACGCTGATGATCCATTGGACGCCGAGTTTTTTCAGCGCCCAGAGGTTGGCGCGGTGGTTCAGTTCGGTCGGCAAAATGCGGTGGCCGCGTCCGTGGCGCGGCAGGAAAACGACTTCGCGCCCGGCGAGCCTGCCGGTGAGCAAATCGTCGGACGGCGGACCGAACGGGGTTTTGACCTTCAACCATTTCTGGTTGGTGAAGCCTTCAATATTATAGAGGCCGGTGCCGCCGATGATGCCGATCTTGTGCTTGGACATGGCGGGATTTTTTACCACGAAACGCGCGAAAGACACGAAAATAAAATTTTGCGACGCCGGAAAATTTATTAAGCTGGCGGCATGGAACTTTTCAACAAAATTCTCAAGGCCGCCGTTGATGGCGGTGCGTCGGACATCCATATCAAGGTCAATACGCCGGTCATCTTCCGCATCAGCCGCGAGTTGATCTCAATTGACTGTCCCATTCCCACCGAGCAATGGCTCAACAACGTGGTGGACAAAATGACGCCGGCGCACATGAAGAAAAAATTGGACGAAGACCGCGAGGTGGATTTTTCCTACAACGTCCCCGGCATGGGCCGCTTCCGCACGAACGTCTTCCAGCAGCGCGGCAGTTGGGCGCTGGCCATGCGCCATGTGAAATCCACCGTGCCGAGCTTTGAACAGCTCGGCTTGCTCGAACAAATCAAGAACCTCGCGGAAACGCCGCGCGGCATCGTGGTCGTCGCCGGCTCCACCGGTTCCGGCAAATCCACGACGCTGGCCGCGATGATCGAGCACGTCAACGCCAATTTCAAAAAGCACATTGTCACGCTGGAAGACCCGATTGAATACGTCTTTGAAGACAATCAGTCCGTCATCGAGCAGCGCGAGATCGGCCTGGACACCGCGAGCTTTCATGGCGCGCTGAAACACGTCCTGCGTCAGGACCCGGACATCATCATGCTCGGCGAAATGCGCGACGCCATCACGGTGACGGCCGCGATGAGCGCCGCCGACACGGGACATCTGGTTTTCTCCACGCTGCACACGACGACAGCGGCGCAGTCCGTCACGCGTATCATGGACTTCTTCAAATCGGACGACCGCGAACAGATCCGCCGCCAGCTTGCCGGCTGTCTGCGTGGAGTCATTTGCCAACGCATGGTGCCAACGATCGAAGGCAAGATGACGCCGGCGCTGGAAATCCTGACCAATTCACCGCTGGTAAAAAAAATGTTGGAAGAAAACCGGCTGGAAAAACTGACCGCCGCCATCGAGACCGGCGGCGACGACGGCATGATTACTTTCAACCAATCCTTGTTCAACTTGGTGAAGGAAAAACGCATCACCGAGAAGGAAGCGCTGGCCAAGGCCAGCAACCCGCAGGCGTTGGAGATGAATTTCAAGGGCATCTTCCTCAACGAAGGCGGTCGCATTGTCAGTTAATAAAAATCATCTCCCAAATTACCCGGTTGACTAATCCTCAACCGGGTTTATCGTTTTTATCCATGCGAGTTTCCAAACGCACCGACTACGCCTTGCGGGCTTTGTTCACGCTGGTTGACCATTACGGCGGCCAGCCGATTCCCATCCGCGAACTCGCCCGGCGCAATGACGTGCCGAAACGGTTTCTCGAACAAATCATGCTCGCGCTGAAGTCGCAGGGCTGGGTGGACAGCTCGGCGGGGATTCGCGGTGGCTATTTTCTGGCCAAGAACCCGGACAAAATCACCATGGGCGACGTGGTGCGGCACTTCGACGGAATCCTTGCGCCGATTGACTGCGTTTCGGTCACCGGCTACCAGCGCTGCTCGCAGGAATCCGTCTGCCGTTTTCGCAGGGTGTTTTATGATGCGCGCAATTACGTCGCCAATTTGATGGACCGTGCCACGCTGGCGGAGGTCGCCAAGGGCCGCCCGCTTTCCCTCCATGAAGTTTCCAGCGGATTCATCGGCGGCGAAGGCATCTAAAATATTTTCAAAAAGTCCGTTGACATTTTCGGCATCAGCGACATAATAACGACAAGTTAAGTCGTCATGTATAAAAAGTGATCGGACAGCTAAATTTAAGAATTCGCCAAGCAGTGGCTGTTTAGGGGCGAATTTTTATTTAGACAAAACAACGACTCAAATAGTCGCAATTAAAACCAAGCCAAACGGAAAACCGTCAGCAACATGAAAACAAACAAACAACTCAAGCATCTGGTCATCGCCACCGTCACCGGGGCGCAATTCGCCTTCCCCGCCTTCGCGACAGAGAACGCGGCCACCGGCACGAACGGAGCCGTGGAAATTCCCGCCTTTGCCGCCGATGGCGGCAATTCAACAGAAGCCGCCGAAATCAAGGCGCTGAAATTGCAAATTGACTCGCTGGTCAAAAAGGTCAACGCGCTCGAACAGCAGCGCGGGCCGGCGGAACAGGCGGCGACCATCCAGAATCTCGACCAGCAGGTCCGCATCTTGCAGCGGCAGCGGGAACTGGATCAGGATGCCGCCGTGGCGAAGGCCGCGACCGCGCCGAAAATCACCCTGGGGCAGAATGGCTTCAGCTTCAGTTCGGCGGACTCGAATTTCGTGACACAGATTCACGGCTTGGTGCAGGCGGACAGCCGGACGTTTTTCCACGACGGCAACATCAACGGCAATGACGGCTTCCTACTGCGCCGGGCGCGGCCGATTTTCACCGGCACGGTGTTCAAGAACTTTGACTACAATTTCACGCCGGACTTCGGCGGCAGCGTGGTGCAGATTCAGGACGCGTATTTGAATTACCGCTACGCGCCGGAATTTCAGGTGCAGGCGGGCAAATTCAAGTCACCCGTCGGCTTGGAGCAGCTGCAGTCCGATCCCGCAACTTCATTCAACGAGCGCTCGCTCGTCACCGACCTGGTGCCGAACCGCGACTTGGGCATCGCGTTGAAAGGTGACCTGCTGGACGGTGCGGCCAGTTACACGGCGGGAATTTTCGACGGCGCGCCCGACTACAGCGGCACGACGGCGAACGCATCGGTTCAGGATGACAAGGGCTTTGCCGGCCGCCTGTTCTTCCTGCCGTGGAAAAACACCAGCGTGAACGCGCTGCGCGGGCTGGGCTTCGGCGTTGGTGGCAGCTATAATGTGAACCATCCTTCGACCAACACCGCCACCGGCCTGACCGCCGCTTACACAACCGACGGCCAGCAGAAATTTTTTACCTACAATTCCGGCGTCGGTGCCAGCGGCGGCACTTGGCGCGTTTCGCCGCAGGCTTATTATTACTACGGCCCGCTCAGCCTGCTGGCCGAATACGTCGTGGACAGCCAGCGCGTATCCTTGCTCACGAAAAAAGGCAAGAATTCTGCCGACCTGCAGAACAACGCCTGGGAAGTCACCGGCGGCTGGGTGCTGACGGGCGAAGACGCGAGCTACTCCGGCGTGACGCCGCTGCATCCGTTCGACCCGCGCGCCAACCAGTGGGGCGCGCTGCAAGTCGTCGGCCGTTTCGCGCAATTGAACGTGGATCGGAACGCGTTCAGCGGCGGCTTCGCCAGTTCCGCCAAGTCGGCGGACACCGCGACGGCTTGGTCGGTCGGCCTGAACTGGTATCTCAACAAAAACATCCGCGCCAACTTGAGCTATTCACACACGACCTTTGACGGTTTCACCGGCAAGGCGTCGCCGGGTGTGATTCCCGCCCAGGCGGAAAACGTCCTGTTCTCGCGCTTGCAATTGTCGTTCTGAAAAAATTAACCTGACACACACCATGAAAATTTTTCTTAAAATCCTGCTGGTCGTTTTAGTTGCGGGCTGCACGCAGGCGAAGGAAATCAAGTTGCTCAACGTCTCCTACGATCCGACGCGCGAGTTGTATGTGGATTACAACGCGGCGTTCACCAAATACTGGCAGGCCAAGTCCGGCGACACCTTGAACGTCTCGCAGTCGCACGGCGGCTCCGGCAAACAGGCGCAATCGGTCATCAACGGCCTTGAAGCCGACGTGGTGACGCTCGCGCTGGCGTATGACATTGACGCCATTTCGACGCAGGCAAAGTTGCTGCCCGCCGATTGGCAGAAGCGTTTGCCCAACGACAGCACGCCTTACACCTCGACGATTGTTTTCCTCGTTCGCAAGGGCAATCCGAAAGGCATCAAGGATTGGAACGACCTCGTGCAAAAAGGCGTGAGCGTGGTCGTGCCGAATCCGAAAACCTCCGGCGGCGCGCGCTGGGCCTATCTCGCCGCCTACGCCTACGCGCTGGAAAAGAACAACCACGATGACGCCGCCGCGCGCAGCTTCATCAAGCAGCTCTACAAAAACGTGCCGGTGCTGGATTCCGGCGCGCGCGGTTCCACGGTGACGTTTGCCCAGCGCCAGATCGGCGACGTGCTGCTCGCGTGGGAAAACGAGGCGCATCTCGCGCTCAAGGAATTCGGTGCGGACAAGTTTGACATCATCACGCCGTCGTTGAGCATTCTCGCCGAGCCGCCGGTCGCCGTCGTGGACAAGAACGCCAAGCGCCATCACACGACCGAAATCGCGAACGAGTATTTGAAACATCTCTACTCCGACGAAGGCCAGGAAATCGCGGCGAAGAATTTTTACCGGCCACGCAACGAAGCCATCGCCGCCAAATACGCCGCCAATTTCAACCAGGTGAAACTCGTCACCATTGATCAGGAATTCGGCGGCTGGACGAAAGCGCAGCAGACACACTTCGCCGACGGCGGCGTTTTCGACCAGATATTCCAGCCCTAAAACGCATTTGTGATTCCTCCAGTGCGGGCGGCGGTTTGTTCAGGTCTGTCAAGCCGCCGCCCGTCACCGGGAAACATAAAATTAAAACCAACTAAAATCATGACCATCGCCACTTCTTCAAAAACCGTCACCCAACCGGCGCGCCCGATCCGCCGCGACCTCGCCGACCTGCTCGCGCCGCTCGAACAAATCGCCGCGACCTCGCCGAATCTCGTGGCGAACCACGACGCCCGCTTTGAAGTGGAAGGCGAGAAATATGTTTTGCCGCGCTATCTTTTCGTCGGGCCGCGCGGCGGCGACACGCCGATCCGCCTCGGCATTTTCGCCGGCATCCACGGCGACGAACCGGAAGGTGTCCACGCGCTCATCCAGTTCATCAAGCTGCTGGAAGCCAAACCCGAACTGGCCGCTGGCTACTACCTTTCGATTTATCCCGTCTGCAATCCCACCGGTTTTGAGGACGACACGCGCCATTCGCGCGGCGGCAAGGATTTGAACCGCGAGTT
>PLYV01000245.1:12327-22075 GCA_003151855.1 Limisphaerales bacterium
GTGATTGACGGCTTCAACGCCCGCAACGGCATCATCCGCGAAGGTTACGAAGGCATCTTGAGCGCGCCGCCAAAAGTCCGGCCGCGTCCGTTCGAGATCATTTTGGAAACGCCCGCCACGCCGCCGGAGTATTTGAAGGAACTGGCGTTTGTCGCCGCGCTCCAGACAATTTTGCTCGAATACAACAAGTTTATCGCCTACGCTCCGAACCTCTAAATCGTGGCGACCAACCGCACCAAGGCGAGAAAAATCCGTGTGCTGCCGGGCTTCAAATTGACGCTCGGCTTCACGCTTTTTTATCTGGGCCTCATCGTGCTGATTCCGCTCGGCGCGGTGTTTTGGAAAACCGCCACGCTGACGTGGCCGCAGTTCTGGCAGACCATCACCATGCCGACCGCGATGGCGTCGTATCGGCTGACCTTTGGCGCGTCGTTTTGCGCCGCGCTGGTCAACGTCGTTTTCGGCCTCATCGTCGCGTGGGTTTTGGTGCGCTACGAATTTTTTGGAAAAAAAATCGTGGATGCGCTGGTGGACTTGCCTTTCGCGCTGCCCACCGCCGTCGCCGGCATCACGCTGGCCACGTTGTATTCCGAACACGGCTGGCTCGGCAAGCTACTTTTGCCGCTGGGCATCACGGTGGCGAACTCCCGGCTCGGCATCTTCGTCGCGCTGACGTTCATCGGCCTGCCGTTCATCGTGCGCACGGTGCAGCCGATTCTCGAAGACCTCGACCCGGAACTCGAAGAAGCCGCGTCCAGCCTTGGCGCGAGCCGCTGGCAAGTTTTTTGGCGCGTGATTCTGCCAATGCTCACGCCGGCTTTGCTCACCGGTTTTGCGCTGGCGTTCGCCCGTGCACTGGGCGAATACGGCTCGGTCATCTTCATTGCCGGCAACAAGCCGATGCTCACGCAAATCACGCCCCTTATCATCATGCAGGAACTCGACATGTTTGATTATCCCAAGGCCACGGCCATCGCCGTCGTGATGCTGGTCGTCTCGTTCGTGCTGCTGCTCAGCATCAACGTGCTGCAATGGTGGACGAACCGTTACAACACCAACAACCTCGCATGACGCCCGTCGCGACCACCTTTCGTTCGCCGCCGCAAGTCGTGCATCACCACACGACCAGCGAGCCGCCGGCCGTGCGCCGCGCGCTCATCGCCGTCGCGCTGGTGTTTTTGAGCCTGTTCCTGTTTCTGCCGCTGGTGTTCGTGTTCGTGCAGGCGTTCGCCAAAGGCATCGGGTTTTATTTTCACACGCTGAACGACCCAAACGCGTGGAGCGCCATCAAACTGACGCTGCTGGCAGCGGTCATCGCCGTGCCGCTGAACTGTGTCTTCGGTGTCTGCGCCGCGTGGGCGATTGCGAAGTTCGATTTTCGCGGCAAAAATGTTTTGCTCACGCTGATTGATCTGCCGTTCTCGGTTTCGCCGGTGATCGCCGGTTTGATTTACGTTTTGGTTTTCGGCGCGCAAGGCTGGCTGGGGCTTTACAAGAACGCGGATAATCCACATTTTCCTTGGCTGGCAAACTGGCTGAACGAACAAGACATCAAAATCATTTTTGCCGTGCCGGGTATCGTGCTGGCGACGATTTTTGTCACGGTTCCGTTCGTTGCGCGTGAACTGATTCCGCTCATGCAGGCGCAGGGCCGCAGCGAGGAGGAGGCCGCGCGCGTGCTCGGCGCGAGCGGTTGGCAGACTTTCTGGCGCGTGACGGTGCCCAACATCAAGTGGGGTTTGATCTATGGCGTGATTCTGTGCAACGCCCGCGCAATGGGCGAGTTCGGCGCGGTCGCGGTCGTGAGCGGCCGGATTCGCGGGCAGACGAACACGATGCCGCTACACATCGAGGCGCTGTATGATGACTACAATTTCACCGGCGCGTTCGCCGTGGCGTCGTTGCTGGCGTTTCTCGCGCTCGTCACGCTCGGCCTGAAGACGTGGGTGGAACACAAAAATCAGGAATTGGACGAACCGAATCCGCAGATGTCGCAGATTCCACAGATAAAATAAATCTGCGTTAATCTGCGAAATCTGCGGAAAATATATTTACATGAGTGTCGAAGTCAAAAACGTCATCAAAAAATTCGGCAGCTTCACCGCGCTCGACAACGTGAGCCTCAGGGTCGAGTCCGGCGAACTCGTCGCGCTGCTCGGCCCGTCCGGTTCCGGCAAAACGACGCTGCTGCGCACCATCGCCGGCCTGGAATTTCCCGACAACACCGGCGAGGCGCAGGTTTTGTTTTACGGCGAGGACGTGACGCACATACCTGCCAGCCAGCGCAAGGCCGGCTTCGCCTTCCAGCATTACGCACTGTTCCGGCACATGAGTGTGTTCGAGAATATCGCCTTCGGCCTGCGCGTGCGGCCGAAGGAAACGCGTCCGCCGGAAAAAGAAATCCGCGCCCGCGTGGAAAAACTGCTGCATCTCATCCAGCTTGAGCCGCTCGGCAACCGCTTTCCCTCGCAGCTTTCCGGTGGCCAGCGCCAGCGCGTCGCGCTCGCCCGCGCGCTCGCGGTGGAGCCGAAAGTTCTCCTGCTCGACGAGCCGTTTGGCGCGCTCGACGCCAAGGTGCGCAAGGAACTCCGCCGCTGGCTGCGGCATCTGCACGATGAAATCCACATCACGACGCTGTTCGTGACGCACGACCAGGAAGAGGCGCTGGAGGTTTCCGACCGCGTGGCGATTTTGCGCGACGGGAAGATTGAGCAGATCGGCACGCCGGAGGAAATTTACGACCATCCCGCGTCGCCATTCGTCTATGATTTTCTCGGCAACGTAAATCTGTTCAGCGGCCGTGTGAAGGACGGCGCGGTGGTCATCGGCGACACGGAAATCGCCACGCCAACCGCCGCCGGCGAACAGGATTCCGAGGCGGTCGCATTTGTGCGCCCGCACGACATCCGCCTCACACGCGAAGCCGGCGGGGCGAGGACTTTTCGGGCGCGCGTTTTGCGCTGCAACGCCGCCGGGCCGGTGGCAAACCTGGAATTGGAGCGGCTCGACGGCAGCGGCCAGTTCAACGCACAGTTGAGCAAGGAGGAATTCCAGCAGTTGCAGCCCAAGGCCGGCGAGGAAATTTTCGTGGAACTAAAGAACATCAAATTCTTCAGCGACGACTATTCGATTTAATAAAAACCCGTCTGGGCTGCGCTTCCGCCTACGTTTCACTTCGGCGTGGCATTTTTCGCAAGGCGAAAAATGGGGTGGCCAACGGGACTNNATTGAGCTATGGCCACCAACCGAGGGACGAGAGCATAGTTTTTTTTGGCGTCACCGTCAAGTTTTGCCGTCCAGCAAAAGGCTTGGCTCGTCCACCGGCCTTACAACTTTCCGGCGACGAACTGCGCCAGCTTCTGCGCGTCGGCGTTGAACAGGCGGATGCCTTCGGCCGTTTTCTCCGTGGCCATCGCGTTTTCGTTGAAGAGCCAGCGGAACTTCTTTTCGTCCAGCGGCAGCTTTTCGATTTTGCTCTGACGCGCGCGTTCGGGGCTTAATTTACGCGGCAGGGGCGCTTCGGATTTTTGCAATTCCGTGAGCAGGTTCGGGCTGATGGTCAGCAGATCGCAGCCGGCCAGCTCCTGGATTTCGACGACGTTGCGGAAGCTCGCGCCCATCACCTCGGTCGCGTGGCCGAATTTTTTGTAGTAGCTGTAAATCTCCTGCACCGAAACCACGCCGGGATCCTCGGCGGGGGCAAAATCTTTTTTCTCCTTGGCCTTATACCAGTCCATGATGCGGCCGACGAACGGCGAAATCAGCTTCACCTTCGCCTCCGCGCACGCCACGGCCTGCGGCAGCGAAAAGAGCAGCGTCAGATTGCAGCTGATGCCTTCGCGCTGCAACACCTCGGCGGCGCGGATGCCTTCCCACGTCGAGGCGATCTTGATGAGGATGCGTTCGCGCGCGATGCCGTTTTTTTCGTAGAGCGAAATGAAATGCCGGCCCTTGGCGATCAGCGCCTCGGCGTCGAAGGACAGATTCGCGTCCACCTCGGTCGAGACGCGTCCCGGAACTATTTTCAAAATCTCCAAGCCGAACAAAATCGTCAGGTCGTCCATCACGCGCGCGAGCAATTCGCCGCCGGCCTTGGCTTGGTTGTCCGCGACGGCCTTGTCCACGATGAACTGGTATTCGGTCATCTGCGCGGCCTTGAAGATAAGCGACGGATTGGTGGTGGCGTCGCGCGGCGCAAATTGCTTGAGCGAGGCGAAGTCGCCGGTGTCAGCGACGACCGTGGTGAACTGCTTGAGCTGGTCGAGTTGATTCATGCCGCCAAAAATACGCCGCGGCGGGCGATTGGCAATTTTTTTGGGCGTGAATCCCGTTGAAATTATTCATCCCCAGCGTGAAGCCGGTTCATGCCGGACGCCGCCCGGACATCAACCGTCGACAATCGCGTGGTCGGCATGGAGATTTTCGCCCGACCAAAGCCGCTGCGAAGTCCACGGCGCGGCAGGCCGGCTCCAAAATTCATCCGCCGGCGGCAGGCCGAGCGGCAGCAGCGCGGCGGCGCACAGATAAAGGCTGCCGGTGGAAATATAGGCTTCGCCCAGCGCCGGCTGGTGACCGCAAAAACCGATTTGCAGCCAGCCTTGCGCATCAAAGGTGCCGGGCGCTTCGGTCATTTTGCGGATGACCGCCGTAAGGCCACTGCGGACCTGCGCGGGCTTCACCGGCTCCGGCAGCTCACGCAGCCAGGCGATCTGCGCCAGCGAATGAAACGCGCCAAAACGATAGGTGGTCGAGCGGCCTACCGACGGAAAAGTGCCGTCCGGCGCAATCAGCCGTTCCTGGATGGCCGCGTAACGGCGCGCGCGCTGCAACGCCTTCGCGTGAACCGGCGCGTATTTTTTTTTGTCCCATTGTTGCAACACCGCGAGCACGTCCAGCAGCATCGGGTGGATGACGAAGCTGTTGTAATAATCAAAATGAAATTCCTCGCCGTCGCCATAAACGCCGTCACCCTGATACCAGCCCAGCATCCGCTGCACGCAGTTTTCCAGCCGTGTCTCGACGGTGGTTTCGCCCATGACGTGCAGGGCGGCCTCGACCATCGCGGCAAACATCACCCAGTTGTTGCGGGTGGGCGTGGCGATGGCGCGCGACGATTTCAGCGCCTCGACGATCTGCCGGCGGACGCGCGGTTCCAGATTTTGCCAAAGCACCGCCGGCGCGCGAAGAATGCCCTGAGCCAGAAACGCCGTGTCCACGAGCGGCTGGCCGCCGGTGGTGAAGTTCATGAAATCCGGTGAACGCGGATCGGTCGCCGCCGCCAGACACAGTTGGGTTTGGCTGATGAATTTTTCCTGCAACCGCGCCTCGGCTCCGGCCAGTTCCCGCGCGGTGAGCCATGGCGCAAGGCCGGCGAGCAGGCGGCCGAAGGCTTCGAGGTGGGTGTATTGGGCGCGGTCGGAACTGGTGGCCTCGACCGGCATCGCCTTTTTCAGTTCACGGCGGGAAAGATTTTCCAAAACCGGCGCGGCGATTTTTTCCATGACCGCAAGCCAGCAGCCGCGGTCGTCCGGCATGGGCGCGGGCGCGGGCAAATTTTCCGCCGCCGGCACGACGCCGGCGAAACCGACAACGCCGAGTGCGGCGACGGACTTGAAAAATTGGCGGCGGCTGGCGCGGCGACCAACCGCCGGCAATTTCATTGGCACATCGCTCATGAGAACGGCGGCGGTTCAGCGCGCGGAGAAAAATTGCGTGTGGCCCTGACCGTCCGGCGTGCTGGCGCGGATGGCTTCGGCCAATTCCACGAACGGCACCTGCGCGTCGAGCCAGCGCGGGTTTTTGGCGATGGCATCCATCGTCGTCTGCGTGTTGTTGCAGAACAGAAAAAGGCCGCCGCCCAAAACCACAAACGCCTCGATGCGCGTGCCCGCACCATGCCGGGAAAATTCAAAATCGCCCACGCCGTATTTTTGATTGTGCAGTTCCCGGCGCAGCGGGCCGAGGTCGGCGGCAAAATTTTGCAGAAACTCGTCGTTGCGCGGCCCGGTGTAAAAAAACACACGCGCCTTGTTCTCCGCCAGCGAGACCACGGTCCATTCGTCAAACACCGTGCCGCCATAACGGGTGTTCATCTGCTGCGCGCAGGTTTTGATCTTCGCAAAAAGTTCTTCGAGCGTCATGGGGTTGAGCAGAGCAAATCCCGCGCCGTCGCTCAAGGCAATTTGCGCGGCGGCGCTTTTTTCACCGCCGTGATGGTCAGCGTCGCGCCTCGGCCCAGCAACGCCAGCAGCAGCGTGGCCGGCAGACTGATCGCGCCCAGCACGGGTGCCAGCAACACGGTCGCGACACCGGAACCGTAGGCTTTTTTCCAGCCGATGACTTTTGCGCTCTGGCCGCGCAGCCAGTTGTAAAGCAGGTTGGGCCGCACGCCGAGCCAGTTCAGCAGCGATTGGACAAAGCTGAAATTGTCGTATTCGGGCGCCAGAAAACTCACCCACGCCGGCGACAAACCAGCCTCGCCCAAAATTCGCGACAGCGATTCGTGCGTGTGGTGCGACAGATGGCGCGGGCAGTCCAGATGAAACCAGCCGGCCTTCGTCAACCGCGCCTCCGGACTGCCAAAATTGGGCACGGCGACCAGAAACATGCCACCGGGCCGCAGGATTCGGGACACTTCCGCCAGCGTCGGGCGCGGATCGGAGACGTGTTCGAGGACGTGCCACATCACCACGACATCGAAGCTGTTGTCCGGGAAATTCAATACCTGCAATTCACCGACGCGCACCGGCAGTTTCAGGACTTCCCGCGCGAACCGGCACGCGCCGTCGGAAAATTCCGTGCCGGTGACGTCGCAGCCGTGCCGCTGGAACGCGCGCAGCAGCAGGCCGCGCCCGCAGCCGATGTCCAGCACCCTGGCGTTTTTCCGCTGCAACCGGCGCAGCACCTGCCCCGACCGCCAGGCGTAAAGTTTTTCCTGCAGCCATTCCATCACCGCCGGGAAACGCCGCCCCTGCTTGTCGCCATAATAACCGGCGGGGTAATATTTCCCGATGTCCGCCGGCACCGGCAGCGTGACCACCTGCGCGCAAGCACGACAGCGCGCGACCGAAAATTGTTCGCCGCTGATGTAATCAAAAGCGGGATACAAAACTTCGCACTCGGAGGCAGGATGCGGGCATGGCGGCATCCGCCAAAGTAGGCGGCAAACGCCCCGTCAAACAAGCCGAAACGTCAATTCAGAAACCGCAAATCTTCCTGCATCCGAAGAATCAAAAGAAAAGACGGCAAGCACTGAAGCCTGCCGTTGGAAAATGGAGCCAGTTGTCGGGCTTGAACCGACGACCTGCTCATTACGAATGAGCTGCTCTACCACTGAGCTAAACTGGCTTGCCCGGAAAAGACTTTGCCAGCCGCGCCGGAAACCGTCAAGGCGGAACGCGCGCTATTGACTGTAACTCACCGGCGCGGGGTTCCGTCTGTTGGCTCAACCCAGCGGTTCGCCGCCATTTTTATCGTGATTAAAAATCCAGTCCCCGCCGTCGCGCTGGCGGCAATTTTTTGGCTATTGATCCAAAGCGTTTCTGCCGCCGCACCGCCCGTCACGCTGTCGGAAAACGCCAATACCTTCACACTCGACAACGGCATCCTCCGCGCCGAAATCGAAAAACGCAGCGGCGCGCTCCGCTCACTCATGTTTCGCGGTCAGGAACTGCTGGCGAAAGGCGGCGGCTACTGGTCGTCCGTCGGACGCGGCAACAGCCATCGCGCGCCGGGCCAGCTCGCTTCCGTCATCGCCAGTTCGCCGGAGCGCGTCGAGGTTTCCTGCCGCCTCGGCAACATCGCCGGAGCCACGAACATCTCGCTCGACACGGATTACCGCTACTCACTGGCGCGCGGGGATGCGACGATTTACGTCGCGGCCATTCTGCACCACGCGCCCGGCTCGCCCGGCTACGACACCGGCGAATCGCGCTATTGCCTCAAGCTGAACCCGGACGTTTTCAATTTCCTCTCCGTGGACGCCGACCGCCAGCGGCTCATGCCAAGCGGTTACGATTGGGATCACGGCACGCAACTAAATCTGAAAGAAGCGCGCCGGCTGAACACCGGCATACACAAGGGCGAGGTGGAACACAAATACGATTACTCCGCCGCGTTCACCGAAATGCCGGCCTACGGCTGGTCGGGAACTAAATCAAAAATCGGCCTCTGGCTCATCAACCCAAGCCTGGAATTCATCGGCGGCGGCCCGACCAAAGTCGAGCTGACCGGCCACCTTGATGTGAACCCCGGCGGCACGCCGACGCTACTGAATATGTGGCAGGGCAGTCATTACGGCGGCACTTCCGTCGCCATCGCGCCAGACGAAAATTGGACCAAAGTCGTCGGGCCGTTCGCGATTTACTGCAACACCGCTGCCACGCCGGGCGCGATGTGGCAAAACGCGCTTGCGCAGGCCACCAACGAAATGTGCCAGTGGCCTTACGCGTGGTTCCATGACAAAAACTTTCCCGCCGCCGAGGAACGCGGAACGGTGCGCGGTAAAATAATTTTGCGCGACGCCTTCGCGCCCGACGCGCAATGGAGCAACGTCTGGGTCGGCGTCAGCGCGCCGGATTATCGCCCGCCGCCGCCGAATTTCACGAACGGGGTAAACCACGCCGGTTTTCCGCCGCTGGTGGACTGGCAGCGCGACGCAAAGTTTTACCAGTTCTGGACGCGCGCCGATGCGGCTGGGAACTTTCAGATCAAAAACGTTCGGCCCGGAAATTACACGCTCCATGCGTTCGGCGACGGCGCGCTCGGCGAATTTTCTTTGACGAACATCACCGTGGCTGCGGCAGAGAAAAAACCACTCGGCGAACTCGTCTGGCAGCCGCCGCGTTTCGGGCACACGCTTTGGGAAATCGGCGTGCCCGACCGCACCGCGCGCGAGTTCCGCCACGGCGACCATTTCTGGCAGTGGGGACTTTACTACGATTACGCGAAGGAATTTCCGCACGACGTGGATTTTGTCATCGGCCAGAGCGACTGGCGGCGCGACTGGAATTACGCGCAGCCGCCGCGCATCACCGGCGCAAATCACCCGGTCATCAGCGAGGACGACGATGGCAGCAACATTACTTCCGCGCCCGCTTTTCGCAGCCGGGGCATCAGGGATTCGACTTGGAAAATTCAATTTGTTCTCACCAACCCGCCCGCCGGATCAGCGACGCTGCGGCTGGCCTTCGCCGGCGCGCGCGACGGTTCGGTCGTGGCCGTGGCCGTGAACGCGCACAATATCGGCGATACCGGGCGGCTGCCCGCAACCGGCGTGATGCACCGCGACGGAATTCGCGGCTACTGGTTTGAGCGAGATTTGACCTTCGATGCGAAACTGTTGAACCCGGGCACAAATACCATTGCGCTGACTTCCTACGCGAACAACTGGACGCAGGGAGTGATGTATGACTGCGTGCGACTGGAATTAAACGCCAAAAAATAATGGCGGGAGTGGCGGGGCTCGAAACCGCCAACGATTCAATGTTCTCAAGGTAAAAATCACGCAGCTTCACGGGTAGACTCACATACCGTTGTCACCGTCTGTCATGAACAAACACAGATTGTCACGAATTACTTATTTTTTGTCACTGACCGCCGCCGGGCGGCCGCCGTCAAATAGCAAACGCAGGCTGTTCAACACCACCACCACGGTGCTGCCTTCGTGGCCGACCACGCCAATCGTCAGCGGAATTTTCCCCGCCAGCGCAAAGCCCACCAGCACCACCACCGTGCCGAGCGAGATGAA
>PLYV01000131.1:0-361 GCA_003151855.1 Limisphaerales bacterium
CGCATCGCGTTCGTCAACAAGATGGACCGCATGGGCGCGAATTTTGAAAATGCGTTGAATGACATGCGCACGAAGCTCAAGGCGTATGCGTTCCCGGTTTTCATCCCGTTGGGCCAGGGTCCGGTCGAGGCGGAAGGCCGTCCCGTCGAAGGCGGTTTTGAAGGCGTCATTGACGTCGTCAACCAGAAGACAATTTATTGGGGACCGACCGAAGCCAACGAAGGTCTCAACTACGAAATCCGCGAAATCGCGCCCGCCGATCAGGACCGCGCCAAGGCCGCGCTCGCGGAATTGATTGATGCCGTCTCCAACAAGGACGACTCCATCGCCGAACTCGTGCTGGAAGAAAAACCCATCACCG
>PLYV01000131.1:453-4719 GCA_003151855.1 Limisphaerales bacterium
TGTTCTTCCGCGTTTATTCCGGCCACCTTAAGAAGGGCGATAACATTTACAATCCGCGCACGCGCAAACGCGAACGCGTTTCCCGCCTCATGGTCATTCAGGGCAGCGAGCGCAAGGACATCAACGAGGTGTTCGCCGGCGATATCGCGGCGCTCGTCGGTCTGCGCAACATCACCACTGGTGACACGCTGTGCAATGAAGATTACGACGTGACGCTCGAACCGCCGACCTTCCCGGAACCGGTTATCTCGATGGCCGTCGAACCGAAGACGAAACAAGACCGCGACAAGTTGTCCGAAGGTTTGCAGCGTCTCGCGGAAGAAGATCCGACGTTCCGCTGTTTCACCAACGAGGAAANNTGGAAATCATCGTGGACCGCCTCAAACGCGAGTTCAAGGTGGAGGCCAACACCGGTGCGCCGCAGATCGCGTATCGCGAAACCATCACGAAAGAAGCGGAAGGCGAAGGCAAGTTCATCCGTCAGTCCGGCGGCAAGGGCCAATACGGCCACGCCTGCATCAAGGTTTATCCGAATGAAAAGGGCAAGGGCGTCGAAGTCGTGGACGAAATCGTCGGCGGCGCGATCCCGAAGGAATTCATTCCGAAGGTTATTGACGGCATCGAAGAAGCCATCAAGGGCGGCGTGTATTGCGGCTACCAGGTCATTGACATCAAAGTCGAAGTCGTGGACGGCTCGTTCCATGAAGTTGACTCGAACGAACTCGCGTTCCGCATGGCCGGTATTTTCGCGTTGAAAGACGCGTTCAAGAAGGCCGGCCCGATCTTGCTCGAACCGCTGATGAAAGTCGAATGCACGACGCCCGACGAATATCAGGGCGACTTGCTTGGCGACATCAACCGTCGTCGCGGCCAGATCGAAAGCATCGAAGCCAAGAACGGCCAGACCGTCCTCAACGCCCAGGTGCCGCTCGCCGAAATGTTCGGCTACGCCACGGCCATCCGCTCGCTGTCAAAAGGCCGCGCCTCCTACTCGATGGAGCCACTGACCTTCGCGCAGGTGCCGAACAGCGTGCTCACAACGATTCTGGACCAGGCCGCGAAGAAGCCGGCGGCGCGCACCTGATCGAAAATTAAAATTCACGACGGCGCAGGCGGAAGTCTGCGCCGTTTTTATTTGAACGATGTCCACGATCATCAACGCCACCGAAGTCACCGTCCGCTACAACGAACGGGCGATTCTCGACGCCGCCACGCTGGCGATTGACGAGGGCCAGCGCATCGGCCTGGTCGGGCGCAACGGCTGCGGCAAGACGACGTTTCTGAAACTGCTTGCCGATTTGCAAACGCCGGACAGCGGCGAACTCACGCGGCGGCGCGAACTGGTCATCAGCTATCTGTCGCAGGATTTCACGCTCGACCCGGCGCTCGATGTGCGCGGCAATGTCCGCGCCGGCGCGCAGGCCGTGCTGGATTTGATTGCGGAATTTGAATCGTTGCCCGCCGACTCGAAACGCCACGAGGAACTGGAACATCACATCCAGGCGCTCGAAGGCTGGACGTTGGACTCGCGCATCGAAACCGCATTATCGCATTTGAACTGTCCGCCGGGCGACCGCGCCATCACGAATCTTTCCGGCGGCGAAAAACGGCGCGTGGCGCTGGCGCGGGCGATTGTCGCGCAGCCGGATTTTCTGATGCTTGACGAACCGACGAACCATCTCGACCCGGAATCCATCGAGTGGCTCGCGGAATTTTTGGAAAATTTCGGCGGCACGTTTCTCGTCGTGACGCACGACCGCTATTTTCTCGACCGCGTGGTCAACCGCATCGTCGAGTTGTATGACGGGAAATTCTGGTGGCATGACGGCAACTACACCGATTACCTGCTCGATAAAGCCGAGCGCCAGGAAGCCGACGCCGTCGTCGAGCACAAGCGCCAGATGTTTCTGAAGAAGGAGCTGGCGTGGGTGCGCCAGGGACCGCGCGCGCAGCGCAGCAAACAAAAGGATCGCTTCGAGCGTTATTATGACGAGGCGGCGAAAGACGGGCCGGTCATCGAGGAAGACATGGAACTCGTCATTCCGCCGCCGCCGCAACTGGGCAACCGCACCGTCGAGGTGACGAATCTGGCGATGACGCTGGGCGAGAAAAATCTTTTCTCCGGTTTCAATTTCACTTTCGAAAACGGCAAGCGCATCGGTATTTGTGGGCGCAACGGCCTTGGCAAAACCACGCTGCTGAAAAACATCATCGGCCAACTCACGCCAACGGACGGCATGGTGAAGACCGGGCCGCTGACGAAGTTTAATTATGTGGATCAAGGCCGGCTGCAGTTGAACGAGACGCGCACGGTGCTGGACGAATGCGCCGACGGCACGGAGTTCGTGATTTGGGGCGACTCGCGGATTTCCGTGCGCTCGTATCTCAAGCGCTTTTTGTTTGCCGACGACCGCATCGTGACGCAGGTGCGGAAACTTTCCGGCGGCGAGCGCAGCCGTTTGCTGCTGGCGAAGATTTTGAAATGCGGCGGCAACTTCCTGATTCTCGACGAGCCGACGAATGATTTGGACCTGCCGACGCTGCGCGTTTTGGAAGAGGCGTTGATCGCGTTTCCGGGCGTGGTGTGCGTGGTCAGCCATGACCGCTATTTTCTGAACCGCGTCTGCACGGACATTCTGGCGTTCGAGGGCGACGGCAAAATCCATCNNTCGGCGACTACGATTATTACTTGGAAAAAAAACAGCGGGCGCAGGAAGCGGCGTTGAAGCGGGCGGAGTTCAAGGTGGTCGCTGGCGAGGAAAAAACGAAGTCAGTCAAACCTCGTAAATTGTCTTTCAAGGAACAGCACGAGTTGGAAGACATGGAAGCGCAAATCCACGCGGTGGAGGCGGAGGTGGTGCGGATCGAAAATTTGTTTGCCGATGCGGAATTTTTCCGCAAGCACGCAGCGCAGGTGAATCAGCTAACGGAGGAACTGGACGCGGCCAAGAGAAAAGTAGCGCAGCTGTATGCGCGCTGGGAAGAATTGGAGGCAATCCGGCTGGCTCCGCAGAAGTAGCCGCGGCATCTTGTTTGTCTTGGAGTTTTGAAATAAAAAAAACCGGCCGCAGAAATTTGCGGCCGGTTGGATTGTAAGGCGCTGATCTCAAGCCTGCTTGTTTTTGCGCAGGATGCGAGCGGTGCTGATGCCAAAGGGCAGCAACAACAAGACACCCGCAACGATGGTTGAAGGCTCTGGAACTGCGGTGCCTGTTTTGCAGAGAATCAATACTTCCTTGCAATTTTTCGGAAGGTATTCGCAGTATATGCCATCCACGCCGTTCCAGTTGAGGTCACAATTATATGAACGGCCGTAGTAATCCACGCATTCAACGCTATAGGCTCCCTGGCACGTGTTTCCTCCCTTGTAATCAATGGAGCAGTAGCCCTGACTCAAATTCACGTTGTTGCACGTGTAGGAATTATTATAATCGCCGCCGGTGATACCGGAGTAAAAATTACAGGAAAAACCCTGGCTGCCGGAAGCGTTGCCTGGCTGCCAACTGCTACAGGTGATGCTTGCCTTGGTGATGGAAAGTGATGCGGCCAACGCCGCGACTATTGCCATCGCCAGCACCGTGTTTCTAATGCTTGAATATTTCATGGTAATTCCTTTCAACATTTTTTATAGGAAAATCATAGCTGTGCTTCTGGAGTTTTCCTATCTACTGGCAGGACATGCGCTTGCGTTTTTGGGACAAGTTGGATGATGAAAAAAAACAGTTTTTCTTTTTATCTGCAACGTTCATGGGCGCTCGGCTTCGGGAGGGAATTGTTTTTTTGAACCCGCCAAAAAATAATTCAAAAAATGATTGCACAGGAAAGTGCAATTGTTATTATTCACGCCCGCTTTCCAATGTCGGACGGCGGAAGTTCGTTTAACCAAAACCAGATAATTGTTCTTTATATGGCTCAACGTATTAGAATTCGTCTCAAGGCCTATGACTATCGCGTCATAGACCAGTCGGCGCGCGAAATCGCCGACACCGTCAAGCGCACCGGCGCGCGTGTGGCCGGCCCAATCCCCCTCCCAACCCGCATCGAAAAATTCACCGTCCAGCGCTCCCCGCACTCGGACAAGAAGTCGCAGGAAACTTTCGAACAACGCACCCACAAGCGGCTGATTGACATCCTCGATCCGACCGCCAAGACCGTGGACGAATTGAAGAAGCTCAATTTGCCCGCCGGCGTGGACATCACCATCAAGATTTGATTCAAGGAGAACACCATGCCACTCGGACTTTTAGGAAAAAAACTCGGCAGCGC
>PLYV01000309.1 GCA_003151855.1 Limisphaerales bacterium
TCACGCCGTCGCCGATCATCGCCACTTTCTTCCCCTGCCCGCCCAGTTCCTGGATGGCGGCGACTTTTTGCTCGGGCTTCAGCTCGGCGCGCACGTCGTCCAGCTTCAATTCGTCGCGCAGATGTTCGGCGGCCGCCTGGCGGTCGCCGGTGAGGACGACAGATTGCAAGCCGGCGGCGCGCAGTTCGCTGATGACGTTCGCCGCCTCCGGGCGGATGTCATCGCGCAAAATGATGCGGCCGGTCAATTCGCCGGAAGCCAGCCAGACTTCGGAGGTGCCCTGCTGAAGTTCACGCTTCAGCGTGTCTCCAGAACAAGCTGAAGCTTGAACTCCAGCGAGTCGTGCCGCTACAAACTCGCGCTTGCCAAGAATGACCTCAACACCGTTGTGCTTCGCCTTCAAGCCCCGGCCGGTGACGGATTCAAAGCCGGTGAATTCCAACGCAGCCAGACCATTGTGCTTGCCGTAAAGCGTGATGGCGCGGGCGAGCGGATGCGTGGAGAGTTTTTCGATGGAGTAAGCGAGCTGCGCGATTTCCTTTTCGCGCCCGGCGGGAAAGCTTTCCACCTGTTCCACGCGGAGTTCGCCGGTGGTGAGCGTGCCGGTCTTGTCGAGGCAGACGGCGTTGATCTCGGCCAATTTCTCCACCGCCGCGCCGCCCCGGAACAAAATGCCGTGCCGCGCCGCCCACGCAATCGCCGCCAGCACCGCGCTGGGAATGGACAGCACCAGCGCGCACGGCGACGAGACGACGAGCAGGGTCATGGTGCGGTAAAACGCGCTGTGCGATTCCACCGTGGAGGTGAACGGCGCGAGCTGGAAACCGAGCCACCAGACGAAAAACATTGCGAGCGAAAGCCCCAGCGCGCCGTAGGTGTAATAGGTGCTGAACCGGTCGGCGAACTGCTGCGCGGGTGCCTTCTGCTGTTGCGCCTCCTTGATGAGCTTGATGATTTTTTGCAGCGCGCTTTCGGCGGCGGGCCGCGTGACGACGACTTCCACCGCGCCCCAGAGGTTGAGGGTGCCGGCGAGCGTGCCGTCACCGACGTTCTTTTCGACGGGCGTGGCCTCGCCGGTAAGGTTGGATTCGTCGGCGGCGGTGATCCCCTTGGCGATGTCCGCGTCCACGGGGAATTGCGCGCCGGGCTTGATGAGCAGCCGCATGCCGGCGCGGATTTTTTCCACGGCGATTTCCGTTTCATTGCCCTTCGCGTCAATGACCGTGGCGGTTTTCGGCGCATCGTGGAAGAGCGAGCGGATTTCCCGCTGCGTGCGGCCCATGGCGTAATGTTCCAGCGCGCCGGAGAACGAAAAAAGAAAGAGCAGCGTCGCGCCCTCGGCCCAGGCGTTGATGCACGCCGCACCGAGCGCGACGGCGATCATCAGAAAATGCACGTCGAGGATGCGCTTCTGCAAACGCTCCCAGACTTCTTCGGTGGGGAAAAATCCGCCGGCGAGATACGCGACGCAGAAAGCGAAAACTTTGTAAGGCGCCGGCACCACGAACACCGCGAGCAAACCGAAGACTCCGCAGACGATGGCGGCGGCCATCTGATATTTCCATTCGTCAGCCGGGTGATCGTGGTCGTCATGGTCAGGCACCTCCATCGCCATGGCCTCGATGCGCGGGAACGGCAGGTCGCGCCAGCGCCAGAACTTCGGTGCGGTGGGACAGGTCACGCGGGCGATGGTCGCGGTCTCGCCCTGGATCTGCGTGGTGATTTTCTTGCGGTCGTCCTCGGGCAGCGGAATGTCGCACGTCGCGCAGTCGCCGTGGCCGAGGAGCAGGCTGCATTGGTGGCCGGCGGACACGGCCTGCGCCGTCTGCATCTCATGGGTGACGCGCGCGGTGAGTTCGCCGGCATCGGCGCGGCCCAGCGTGGCGACGGAGATTTTCTGCTGCGCGCGGTCAATCGTCACCGCCTCCAATGCCGGCTCGACGGCGAGATTGGCCACCATGGAGCGCGCCAGGCAGGGTTCCGTCCCGCAGGAATGACTGGCAGCTTTGGCTGGCGGAATGCTCATAGACAGTCCATCTTTAGCACAGCAACCAACCCGGCGCGATGCAAAATGCGGTTGCACCTTTGGCAAAAAAGCGCAAGGGTTTTACAATTTGCGGCTGTTCAAGCCAATCGCTTTATGGCATTTTTCAGAGCAGCAGTTACAGACAAACTAATAATCTCCAACCAAAACACAACGACATGACAGCAACGAAACCAAATACCAATAACGCCAATTTGATCGCGTGGGTGAAAGAAATGACCGAACTGTGCCAGCCGGACAATGTCCACTGGTGCGACGGTTCCGAAAAGGAAAACCAAGCCCTTTGCGATTTGCTGGTGGCCAACGGCACCTTCACCAAGCTCAACGAAAAGAAACGCCCCGGCAGCTACCTCGCCCGCTCGCACGCCAGCGACGTGGCGCGCGTCGAGGACCGCACGTTCATCTGCTCCAAGACGGCGGCGGAAGCCGGCCCGACGAACAACTGGGCCGACCCGGCCAAGATGAAGGCCGAGTTGCTCGCGCTCTTCAAAGGCTCCATGAAGGGCCGCACGATGTATGTCATTCCGTTTGCGATGGGCCCGCTCGATTCGCCCATCTGCAAGGTCGGCGTTGAGATCACCGATTCGCCCTACGTTGTTGTTCATATGCGCATCATGACGCGCATGGGCAAAACGGTTTTGGACAAGCTCGGCGACAACGGCACGTTTATCCCGTGCGTCCACTCCGTCGGCGCGCCGCTCGCGCCCGGACAGAAAGACATTCCCTGGCCGTGCGAACCTGACCCGAAGAAGAAATATATCGTCCATTTCCCCGACGACCCGTCCATCTGGTCCTACGGTTCCGGTTACGGCGGCAATGCGCTCCTTGGCAAAAAATGCCTCGCGCTGCGCATCGCCTCCACCGTCGCCAAGCGCGAAGGCTGGCTGGCCGAGCACATGCTCATCCTCTGCCTCACCTCGCCGGCAGGCAAAAAATACTACGTCGCGGCGGCGTTCCCCAGCGCCTGCGGCAAGACGAATTTTTCGATGCTGATTCCGCCCCGCGGATTCGAGGGCTGGAAAGTGTGGACCGTCGGCGATGACATCGCCTGGATCAAGCCGGACGCCAACGGCCGCCTGCGCGCGATCAATCCCGAAGCCGGATTCTT
>PLYV01000069.1 GCA_003151855.1 Limisphaerales bacterium
AGCCTTCGCCCGGCACATACATCAACGGTGCGGGCGACCGCAGCGGCAGCAGCACCACGGCGGCGAAAATTAGAAACCAGAAGCGAAGCCGATGATTCATTTGCGGCAAACGGTAACGGCCATTTCCGGCCAAGTCAAAGCCATTCAACCCCGATACACAATCAGCACCCCGTAGTCCGTTATGATTTTCTGCACCTCCACATTAAACATCTCGTAGTTGATCGTGTGGATGCTGATGAGGTTGGTCTCGGTGACCTCCTGCAAAAAGGCCGTGACCTTCTCGTCAAACTTGTCATGGCCAGACTCGATGCACGACGCGCGGCGGATGGTGTGGAGGCGCAGTTTTTTGCCCGCGCCCTTCTGGACGATTTCCAGCGGCGGCTTGGGCTTGTCAATGAGCGACTCGCCCGGCTTGTCGCGCACCGGCACCTTGAGGTGCATCGGAATTTTTGCGGCGGCGGAGGCGTTTATGGGGCTGGTCGTCGGCGCGGGCGGCGGCGGCACGTCCGGCAGCGAACCGGTTGTCACCTTGCCATTCGCCGGGATGGTGATGTGTTCGCCGCAGGAAGGGCAGTCAATCTGGCTGCCGGCACCGGCCTGGTCCACGGCCATTTCCTGGTCGCAGTTGGGACAATTGAAGACGATGTCCATAATGAATTGGGGCTGAATTTTTGCCAGCGTAAGACCGCGCTGCGGACCGCGCGAGAAAAAAATCAATGAATGTTTTGCCCCGAACCCGGCGGACGGCGTTCACGCCAGCCCCAGTTTGGAAAAGTCGTCTGGCGGCGGCACGTTTTTTGGCGCGGCGGCCACCACAATCATCGAGGGCGACTGGCTGCGGCGGGCGAGAAAGCCGGGGCGGCTGCGCGCCGTGTCCACGAGCTGCCGCATGGCCGGTTTGTTGGAGGCGTAAATCATCGCCGTCTCCTCGGTGATCAAATCCTGCTCAAACGCTTTCAGCAGCGAATGCTCGAAGGTGTGCCAGCCCGCGTGCTTGCTGGACTCGATGATGTCCGGCAGCCGGCGCGCGTCGTTCTCGCCGAGCGCGATGGCCTCGCGGGTGCGGAGGTTGTGGCCCATCACCTCGGTCACGAGCAGTCGTCCGCCGGTTTTTTTCGGCACGAGCCGCTGGCCGATGACGTAGCGCAGCGAACCGGCGAGGCGTTCGCGGATCTGATGTTCCTCGTCCTTGCTGAACAAACCGAGGATGCGGTTGATCGTCTGGCTGGCGTTGATGGTGTGCAGCGTGCCGTAAATCATCACGCCCGTCTCGCTGGCGGTCAGCGCGATTTCCATCGTCTCGCGGTCGCGGATTTCGCCGACCAAAATTATTTTCGGCGCCTGCCGCAGCGCGGAACGCAGGCCGTCGGCGAAGGTGAAAAAATCATGCCCCATCTCGCGCTGGCTGAACGTGGCCAGGTTGTGCGGATGCAGGAATTCCACCGGGTCTTCCAGCGTGATGATGTGGACCTTGGCGTGGTTGTTGATCTCGTTCATCAACGCGGCGAGCGTGGTGGTCTTGCCGTTGCCGGACGCGCCGGTGACGAAGGTGATGCCGTTTCTTTCCTTGATGACATCGTGGAAGACCGGCTCCAGCCCCAGCCCGTCAATGGTGGGCACGAGCGGCCTGAGCTGGCGCAGCACCATGGCAATGTTTTTGTATTGGCGGTAGATGTTGACGCGGAAACGGCAGTGGTCGCGCAGCGTGTAGCTGCAATCGCACGCGCCGCGCTCTTCGAGGTCGCGCTGGAGCTTCGGGCTGCCGTCAATGATGACCTGCGCGAGGCTCTCGATCAGCGGCACATCGTGCGGCGGCGCGGGCCAGTCGAGCGCGGGCGTTTGCAACTCGCCGTGGATTTCCACCTGCGGACGCTTGCCGGGGACAAAGAGCACATCGGAAATGCCCTCGGTGGTCTGCACCAACGTCCGCAGCAGCGAATCGAGTTTTTCGGCGGGAGTCATATCAACGGAGGATTGATACGCCTTTTGCGGCGGACTGCCCAGTTATTTTTTCCGGAAAAGCGACTGCGGATCGGCCACGTTCATTGCCGAGAGGTCGAGGCCCGCGCCGGGATTGCGCTCGCCGGCGATGCCGAGCTGCTGCGCAATTTTTTTGACGGCATGGTTGGCATAAAATTTCACCACGCCCACGCCCACCTTGGACAGGAAGATGACGGCCAGCAGGCAGTGTTCGTCCACGTTGCAGACGAACATCGAAATTTTTTCGCCCTGCTGGTAGATGCTGCTGAAATTTTTTTCGTTCACCAGCCCCGCGATGGTCTGGTTGGCCATGAACGCCCCGGACGCCAGCGCGCCGATGGTCGTGAGGTCGAACTGCTCGCCGTCGCCGTGGTGCGCGATGAGGAAGCCGCCCTTGTCAATGATCAGCGACGTGGTGGCGTCGGTTTGCGCATTGAATTCCCGGAGCGTCTCGTCAAGCCGCTGCACGTCCTCCTCGATGAGCTGGGGCAGGGTGGGCATGGTTCAGGCGGGCTGGGGCGTGCCCTGGTTGAGGTATTTCTGAAGCAGCATCCGCGTGATCATGTTCAACGTCTCGAACACACCCTCGCACTTGTGCGCCGTGGCCTGGAACGTCGGCACCTGCACGTCGCGGTTGTTGAGCAGGTAGTCGAGATACTCCACCGGCGCGGCGTTCGGCAGATCGCGCTTGTTGTATTGCAAAACGTAGGGAATCTCCGCGAGGTTCAATTTGAGCGAATTCAAATTGTCCACCAAGTTCTGAAAACTTTCCACGTTCTCTGGCATTTTTTCATACTGCGAATCGGCGACGAAAACAATGCCGTCCACGCCGCGCAAAACCAGTTGCCGCGTGGTGTTGTAAATCACCTGGCCCGGCACGGTGTAAAGCTGGAACTTGGTTTTGAAGCCTTTGATGGTCATCGCCTCAATCGGCAGAAAATCAAAAAATAAAGTGCGGTCCGAACTCGTCGCGAGCGAGACGAGCTTGCCCTTGTTGCCCGCCGTCGTCTGNNCCGCGCGGCCGAACGCCGCGAAATAGACCGAGTTCACACGGAAAATCCGCCACGGCACATTGCCCACCGTGAAGCTTACATTGTTCAGCGCGCCCATCCGCAGCTCCCGCGCGCTTTGGTTCATCCGCTCAAAAATTTGCGGGATAAATGCCGCGAGCGTGTCCGCGTTGAACTCCGCCGGCACCTCGCTCGCCACGCGCAGGCCGTCCGGCAGCGTCACCACCGCGCCAGCCACGCCGGCCAGTTGCACCGCGCGCGCCACTATGTCCTTCGGCGGTGCCTGCCGATGCGTGAAATCCGTCTGCGGCACCGCTGGCGGCGCAAACACGTTCGTGTCCGCTTTCGGCGTCTCACCGTCGTCGCCCCAAACGTAGAAATTCGAGTCGGTGGATTTTTTCGGCGCAGGCGCGGCGGCGGCGGGCGCTTCCGGCGCGGCCTGCGGAAAGCCAAAAAATAAATTTGGAATCTCCTCCGACACCTTCACCGCCTTGCGCGCCATGCCGGCATTTTTCTGCGCGGCGAAAAACAGCGGCGCAATCACTTTCAGCGGCAGATCCAGTTCCACATTGTCATTTGGCGACGCGGCGGAACTCGGCTTGGCCAGCGTGCGAAGCTGTTTCCACGACATCGTGATGCGCCCGCGTTTCAGGCCGGCGGCCACCACATTGCCGGTGAGCGGCACGCTGACGTTCGCCAGCGCGGACTGGGAAATTTCATCGCGCAGTTCCTCCGGCCAGATTTCGGCCAAATCCCACAGCGCGGCAAAAATCGTCGGCTGCGCGGGTTCCGGGCGCGGCGCAGCGGGCGCGGGCGCGAGAACGGGCGCAGCGGAAATCACGGGCTTCGGCGCGGGCGGCACCACCGGCGACGCCGGGCGAACCGCTTGCACCGGAATCGGCGGCACCGGCGCGGCCGGGCGTTGTAAACCCGGTGGCGGTGTGAATGAAATCGGCGCGGCGGGCAGGGGCGACGTTTCGGAGATTTCCGGTCGGTCGGCGCGCGGCACGGGTGCGGGCGGCGTGGCGGGCTTGAGCGGCTGCGTGGTGAAGGTCACACCGGCGGCGCGGTTGCCGAACGGGCCGTTGACGTCCTCGGCGACTTCCACTTTCGGCCCGGTGCGGCGTGCGAGCAGCGCCGGGTTCAGGCGCGGCAAAATTTCATTGAGCGGCAGGCTGACCATTTTGTTGTCATGCTCGCCGCCGGAGTTGGCGAAAATATTTGCCGCGAGCCTGCGCAGTTCGCCGAAGGAAATCTTCACCGCGCCGAACGCGAGCTGCGACATGGCGGTGTCCACCGGCAGGTTGATGGTCATGCCTGGCGGCGGGACGACCATGATTTTTCCGCGCAGCTCGATGGACAGGCCGGCGACGATGGGCGCGAGCGGCAGGGCAATCTCATTGGCGGCGGGCGGCAGGCTGCGTGGCGCGGCCGGCGCGAGCGCGGCGGCGGAAATGGTGGAGGCTCCCGGCGCGTTGGCGGCGACCGGGTGCGACGGCGACGCGACGGACGGTTCCGGCGCGTCCATCCGCCGCAGGATTCCACGGAGGAATCCGGCGAAGGTTGTTTTGACCATACTTGACATAACTTATCTCGGTTCGTTTCTGTCCGCCACTGGCGCGGGCGAAAGTTTTTCAAGCAGAATCCACGCCATGCCCGTGCCAGTGGGAATTTTTCCGCGTTTGTCCCACGATGTGACGGCGGCGCGCGGGAAATGTCCAGATTTTCCGCCAAAAAATTGTTTGCCGGCGGGAACGGGGATTGCTTAAGAATTGACAAAGGCGCGAAAACGCCGGACTTTCGTCGCCGTTACGTCATTCGGCGAGGCCGGCTGCCCATGGATAAAGCACACAAAATCCTGATTTTGGACGATGACAACGACTGGCTCGAGTTGAGCCGGGAGATGCTCGCCGCCTTGCCGAGCCGCCCGGAAATCCTTACCGCCAACACCGGCAAGCGCGCGCTTGCACTGCTGGAGTCCGAGCCGGTGCGGCTGCTCATCTGCGATTTGAAAATGCCGCGCATTGATGGTTTGCAGATCCTTTCCATCGTCCGCCGCCGCTATCCCGAACTGCGCACGGTCGTCTTGAGTTCGCTGGAGGACGAGGAATTCCGTTCGCGCGCCTATGCGCTCGGCGTGGATTTGTTCTGGATCAAGATCGAGATGCAGCGGAACTCGAAATTGTTCATCGAGTGCCTAGAATCCTTGCTGGGGCGCGACGACGAAACCGGCTTTCGCGGCATCCAGAGCAAGAGCCTGATGGACATCATCCAGATGGAATGTCTTTCCCGCAGTTCGACCGTCCTGCGCATCACGCGCGGCCCGCTCATCGCGAAACTGTGGATTCAGGACGGCGAACTAATTGACGCCGAGGCCGAGGGCGTGCGCGGCGAGGTGGCGTTCCGGCGCGTGTTGTCCTGGAAATCCGGCACGTTTGAAAATCTTCCCGCCGAGCCGGGCCGCGAGCGCACCATTCTCAAGCCAGTAAACGCCCTGCTGCTGGAGACCGCGCAGGACATGGATGAAAACGCCATGCCCGCCACGCCGGAGGCCGTCGAGGACGCCGCGCACCGCAAGACGGTCTGGAAACTTGCGCAGCTCACGCGCGCCGGCGCGGAGTTTGTCATCGCCATTCCGGCGGAAGGCGCGGGCGAACCGGAGGCGCTCGGCACACAAGTTGTCACGCCGCTGGTGCAGTGGACGCGTCACGCCGCCGCCATCGCCTACCGGCTCGGCGAACGGCTCGAGGCCGGCCCGCTCCTGCAGGCCGGCGGGCAGAACTTGGAACGTCAAGTGCTGGTGTTGAGCCTGAACGAACGGCTGTATCTCGTCGGCTGGCCGGCGGATGCCGGGGAAAATTTGCTGGAGAAAAGCCGGAAACTCATTGCGTCATGGGATTCTTAAAACGATTTTTTGGCAGCCGGGCCAGCGTGCAGCAGTTGCCCGCCGGCACCGTCACGGTGGATCGCCACGGACACATCGTCGCCTCGACGGTGTCCTCGACGTATCCGCCGAGCCTGTTGCGCGACATCGGCGCGGACGTGCTGGCGCTGTTTCGCGAGGCGCGCGCGGCGCAGATGCCGCTGGCCGAGATCAGCCTGCAGTTCGGCAGCCTGCACATCACCGCCCGCGAACTGCGCGGTGGCGCGATCATTTTCCTGCTGCCGCAAACCGCGTTGCTCCCCACGCCAACCCCGTCACGCCCATGACCACCAAGGACATCAACCAGCTCGTCACCCAGATCGAGACACACATCGAGTGCTGGAAGCAGTTCAACCACTTCATCTCGCTCGCCCGCGCGAAAAAATTCGGTCCGACGGACGACAGCCATTTCCTCGAGATCAAAAGCATCATCGTGCAGGAACTGGAATTGATTTTTGCGTCCATCGAGGTGCAGTCGCCCACGCGCGAGGAGATCCACGGACTCATTACGAATTGCCCGTCGCTGCGCACGTTGAGCGAGATGAGCGAGGGCGGCCTGCGCGGCCTCGAAACGCAGTGGCACAAGATTTACATCGGCTGGCACGCTATCCTGGGGCAGCTCAAGGTCAAACAGCGCGCCGAGGAACAGAAGACTTTCTGGGGCAAAAAATAATCCGCGCGGGCGGCTTTAGCCCACGGCCAGCGCGTCGCACTGTTTCGCGAGCGCGAAATCTTTTTCCGTCAGTCCGCCAGCGTCGTGCGTGGTGAGCGCGAGCGTGACCTTGTTCCAGCGGATGTCCACGTCGGGATGATGCTGCGCCTGCTCGGCGAGTTCCGCGACGGTGTTCACGAATTTCATCGCGGCGGGAAAATCCTTGAACTCGAACGTGCGGGAAATGATTTCGCCGTCGCGCCGCCATTGCGGCAACGCGGAAAGCGCGATAATAATACGCGCGACGTCGGATTTTTGAACCGGCGGCACCGTAAGTTTTTCCGCGGACTTATTGCCAATCTTCGCCGCTTCGCGCAAAAGGCTGAAACTTGTGACGCCGGACCAAAGCCAGGAAACAACAAACAAAATCAGGCCGATTATCCCAATCCATCCCACTGGGTGCGGCTTCACGTCGCCGCCGATTTGGCCATAATATTGGATGAGGATTTTGATGAACCACACCAGTATCAGGACGCAACTCGCCGAGGACAAAATGATCTGGCCGCAGCCCGCAATCCAGCGTTTGCCCATGAGCGAGCCCAGACCGGGTGTGACAAATTGGTTGGTGACCGCGCAAGTTATGGAGCGGGCGCGGGTCAACGGGCGGTCTGAAAAGAAAGTCATTAGACGGCTATTCAAACTGGGCTTTGACTTCCGACTTGTTCAAGACGACCAGTGCCCAGATACCCAAGGGCAAACCTAAAAAACAGCAAGGCGTCAGGCAAGGAATTACCGCAAGTAGGGCAGCGGTGAAAGCGAGACTGTAACTCCGCAGCGATTGCATCTTAATTGCGCCAACCAGAATCACGATGGAAACCGCCAGCCCAAAAATATTTTCCAAGATACCAATCGGGCCATTGAGCAGGTGAAGCCAATGCTGGACCTGCGGATCGTTAAGCTGCGGAATGCCGGCGTAGTTCTGTTCAATGCCCGCGCGGAAAAACAACAACTTCACCAAACCCCATAGCGCTAGAACCATATTGAGTATGGCTGTCACCATGAGACCGACGGCCGGGCCTTTGACCTGTTGCAAGACGGTATCGCGTCCACTGTTTCCGCCGGCTTTGAAAAGTGGCAGGGTAATTGTCGCCGGCGCGGCCGTCTGCGGTGCGAGCGTGGCGGCAAATTCCGGGAACTGCGCGAGCGGGCGGAACTCCGCGTCGCCTTCACCTTTCGCCTGCGACAGCGCGTTGAGCCGGCCTTCGGTGATCCACTGGTTCACGTCCGCGTCCGTGACCGGGCCGTATTGTTTGCCGTCGCCGCCGATGATAAAATAGTTTGCCATAGGATTTCCTCGCCGGACTTCTATGCCATCCGCCGCCGGCAAGCAAGCCGTTTCGCGGCGGTCAAAAAGTTTCTGACGCGGTTTCCAGACCGCTGAAGGCGGCACCCGAACGGGTCAGGTTCGGAGTTCCGCCTTCAGGCGGCGGGAGCAGGAACCGGCTAAAGCCGGGACTCCAAACATCGCCGCCGGCCGCCGAGGATGATTGCCGGATTCAGGAAATGCCCTGCCGGAACGGGCGGCAAGGGTGCCGGCGGTGGAAAATCGTCTGCCGGACTCGGCGGAAGGGCGGTGGAAATCAAATTATTGCCTGCCGGACAGGAAAGTTGCCCTGCCGGCGTGCCGGGAAAGGCCGCCGGGGTTGAAAAACACGCTGCCGGGGCCGGCGGAAGGCCTGCCGGACGTGAAAGAAGGGGGGCCGGAACCAAAAGAGGGTGGGCGGGAGGTGAAAAAACGTCTGCCGGGGCTCGCGGAAGGGCTGCCGGCTTGACGGGAAGGCCTGCCGGAATTTAGGAACACGCTGCCGGAATCGCGGAACAGGCTGCCGGCGTTTTGTGACACGGTGCCCGGATTGCTGGAAAGTCTGCCCGGGTTAAAGAACACGCTGCCCGGCAAGCAAGCCCTTTCGCGACGGGCGTCTGAATTTGGAGTGCGCCGGCATGACGGCGCTTTCCGACTGGGAGACATGTCTCCCAGTTCCCAAGCGCGGACGTGTCCGCGCACTCCAAAATTACGCCTTGCCGCCAAAGCTCGCAAAGTCATCCGCGTCCAGCACGTCAAACCACGTCGAGATGTCCGTGCGTGCCGGCGCGACCGCCTTGTGAATGCCGTTTAAATACTCGCGTCCGTCCGGATTGTTCGGTGCGCGGTTTTCCTGCCACTGCGTCCAAGCCAGGATTTCCGGCGCGGTGCGCTGGTGTTTGGCGTGTTTCACGATCCATTCCAAAACTTCGGTGTCGCTCTTCGCCAGTTCCTTTTTCAGCGCCTCCGGATCAATGCCGGCGAATTCCAGAAACTGCTGGTCGAGCGGGCAGGCGTAGTGATACTCGCCGTTTTTGCCGGCCAGCGCGGCGCGGCCCTTGTCGAGACAGCGCGGCAAAATGGCGTAGCCGCCGAGCCGCACGCGCGCGCTGCGTGGCGGGAACTGGGTGAGGTCGGGAGTGTGTAATGACATAATTGTTTTTGGTTTCCGGTTGGCACGTCGCCTTTCTGGTGCGACGGAAGCCAAGTTGCACCCAAAATGCCGAATTGCAAGTGCCGCCGGAAAATTTTATTTTGTCCCGGTGAAACACTCTGGAAAAGCCTCCGCCGCCGCGCTGAAAATGATCGCCCTGTCCGGCGCGGGCGTGTTGTTGCTGCTGCTGGTCGCGCTGATTGGCAAATATCTCGGCACGCTCGTGCTCGCCCTGTCCGGCGTGTTGGTTGTGCTGTGGGCGCTGTTCGTGATTTTCACTTTCTATTTTTTCCGCGACCCGGACCCGTTGCCGCCGACCGGGCCGAACCTCGTCATCGCGCCCGGCCACGGCAAGGTGGACACGATTGACACCACGACCGAGGACGATTTCATGGGCGGCGAATGTCAGCGCATCTCCATTTTCCTGTCCGTGTTTGATGTCCACGTCCAGAACGCGCCGGTCACGGGCCGCATCGCTTTTTTCAAGCACACGCCCGGCCAATATCTCAACGCCATGCGCGCCGACTGCGCGCAGTTCAACGAAAATGTCCTCATCGGCATCGAGTCCGTTGACCCGCGCGGCGCGAAAATCGGCGTGCGGCTCATCGCCGGCCTCATCGCGCGGCGCATCGTGCCGTTCATCGCGCAGAACGACGCCGTGTTGCGTGGCGAACGCATCAGCCTCATCCAGTTCGGCTCGCGCGTGAATGTGTATCTGCCGAAAAGCGCGAAGATCAAAGTCCAGCTCGGCGACCGCGTGGTCGGCGGGCTGTCGGTGTTGGCGTCTCTGGAATAAAATCGCATGGCTGACACTCCGCAAAACAATCCGCCGTCCGCCGAGGCCGGGAAGTTGAAGATCTATTTTCTGCCGAACCTGCTGACGGGGGGCAATCTTTTCTGCGGCTTCGTGGCGCTGACGAAAATAGTCGAGGCCAACCTCACGCCCGACGCCAATGGCCACGTCAACTGGTATCCGATTCAGTTTGCGCTCGCGGCCATTTTGCTCGCGTGCATCTTTGATTTGTTTGACGGTCGCGTCGCGCGCATGGGCGGGCACGAAAGTCCGTTTGGACGTGAATTTGATTCGCTCGCCGACTTGATTTCGTTTGGCGTCGCGCCGGCCTTTCTCGTGCACCGCGTCGTGCTGCGCGGCGCGTTGCCGGACGAATATGCCCAAATCGGCTGGTTCATCGCCTCGATTTATCTCATCTGCGGCGCGTTCCGGCTGGCGCGTTTCAACTGCCTCTCGGCGATGAACCTGCCGGGCGCGGGCAAGGATTTTCTCGGCTTCCCGATTCCGTCCGCCGCCGGCCTCGTGGCGTCGCTGACGCTGTTCATCATCAAGTTGAACGAAAAGGAAAAAGACCTTGGCCACTGGGGTTATCTGCTGCCGGTCGTGCTGGTTTTTCTTTCGGCCATGATGGTGAGCGAGGTGCGTTATCCGAGCTTCAAGTCGCTGGGGCTGCGCTCGACCACGACGTTCCTGAAGCTGATTGTCGCCGTGCTGTTTGCCGGCTGCCTGTTTGTTTTGCGCGAGAAGATTTTGTATTACGTCCTGCCGCTGTTCTTCACCGGCTATCTGGTTTATGGCTTTGTGCGCCCGCACATTTCCCGCGCGTGGCGCCGGGAAATCGAGGAGGACGACGACGAGGCGGAGGCGGGCGACTGACATGGCTGACACGCATCCAAACATTTTGGCCGCCTTGTCGGGCCTGGTCTGCGCGCTGATCTTCGCCTCGATACCCGTCGGGCCGATCAACCTGACCATCCTCAACGAGGGCGCGCAGCGCGGTTTCCGCTGGGCGATTTTCATCGGCCTCGGCGCGGCGGTGATGGACACGATTTACTGCGCGATCTCGTTCACCGGCCTTTCGCAATTTTTCGACCATGGCTTCGTGAAGGCGTTCATGCAGGTGATGAGCTTTGTCTTCCTGCTGTTTCTCGGCTGCAAATTCCTGCTGGCGCAAACCGTGAAAATGCACACCCGGCTGGACGACGCGTCGGAAAAAATCGAGGCGCGCATCGAGCAGAAAGTCCACGCGCACTCAGCGTTCGCCACCGGCTTCATCCGCGTCGCGGCCAACCTCGGCGTGCTGGTCGCATGGGTGGTGCTCTCGGCCAACCTGATGTCGCATGATTTTGTGGATGACACTTGGGTCGCGAAAGGCGGCTGTGTCAGCGGCGTGTTTGTCGGCACGGCCAGCTGGTTTTTATTTTTAAGTTTCGCCGTGTCGCGCGGTCACGGGCGGTTCAGCGAAAAACCCCTGCTGCGCCTGCAACATTTCTCCGGCCTGTGCCTCATCGTCACCGCCGTGTTCGAGGGCGCGCAAATCGCGTGGCACCTCGCCCGCCACCATCACCACTAATTTATGCTCAAAGCTGGAATCGTCGGATTGCCCAACGTCGGCAAATCAACCCTGTTCAACGCCGTCACCCGCACCCGCAAGGCTGAGGCCGCGAACTATCCGTTCTGCACCATTGACCCGAACGNNATCGCCAAGACGCAGGTCGTCATCCCGGCGGCGGTGGAATTCGTGGACATCGCCGGCCTCGTCAAAGGCGCGTCGCAGGGCGAAGGTCTCGGCAACAAATTTCTCACGCATATCCGCGAGGTGGACGCCATCGTGCAGGTCGTCCGCTGCTTTGAAGACGCCGACATCCATCACGTCGCCGGCACCGTGGATCCCGTGCGCGACATCGAAGTCATCACCACCGAACTCGTCCTTGCCGATCTGGAAGCCGTGCAGAAGCGGCTCAACAGCGTCGCCAAGGATGCCAAGCGCGGCGACAAGGAAGCCTTGGCGCAGGAAGCCGTGTTGAAAAAGATCGAGCCGCACCTGAACGCCGGCAAGCCCGCGCTCACGCTCGAACTCACGCCGGAAGACAAGGCCATTTCCCGCCTGTTCTGGCTGATGACCGACAAGCCGACCATCTTCGCCTGCAACGTGAAGGAAAGCGACCTTGCCACCGCCGACCAAAATCCCTTCGTTCT
Organism: Limisphaerales bacterium; assembly: GCA_003151855.1. GTDB lineage: Bacteria > Verrucomicrobiota > Verrucomicrobiia > Limisphaerales > UBA11358 > UBA11358. Next base: position 12,074 of record PLYV01000069.1, read on the forward strand.
CAAAGTCCGTGAATACACGAAAAATCATTTTGCGTGCGAAGCCGTCGTCATCAGCGCGCAGATTGAAAGCGACCTGATTGATTTGTCCGAGGCCGAGGCAAAAGATTTTCTCAAGGAACTTGGCGTGGCCGAATCCGGCGTCGGGGCGCTCATCCGCGCGACGTATCATCTGCTCGGCCTGCGGACGTATTTCACCGCCGGCGAAAAGGAAGTCCGCGCCTGGACGATCCACAACGGCGACACCGCGCCGAAAGCGGCGGGCGTCATCCACTCGGATTTCGAACGCGGCTTCATCAAGGCCGAGACCGTGGCCTACGAGGATTTGGTGAAATGCGGTTCCGTCGCCGCCGCGCGGGAAAAAGGTCTCTACCGCATGGAAGGCAAGGAATACGTCGTGAAAGACGGCGACGTGCTGCTCTTCAAGTTCAACGTCTGAACGGGCGCGCGGCGAAGCTCACTGCGGTTCCACCGGATCTGTCACGCTGCCGTGCAGCGTGCAGAACGGCGCTTCGTTGACCACGAAACTGCCGCTGCCGGCCGAGCTGCTGTAAAGTCCCTTCGGATCGTTGGGGCAGGCTAGCGGGCCTTTTTTGATGTAGGGATTGAGGTCGGTCCAGACGGCCACGTCGCTGCTCTGCTTGTGGAATTCCATCGCCCACTGGTTCAAGGACGATTCAATCACGCGCAAGTTGTTGAGGCAGTCGTTCCGCTGCGTCGTGGCGCGCGCCCGGACGAGGTTCGGCAGGAGCATCGCGCATAGCAGACCAATGATGGCCACGACCACCATGATTTCCACCAGCGTGAACCCGCGCTTTTTGCCGCGATTGAAATGGTCCGTTTTCATTTTGAATGCCGTCGGGTGCGAAAGGAGCAGTCCGGGTGCCACGGTGGGAAAATCGGCAAAATCTGCGGTTAAAACCTCCGGAATGTCCCATTATTGAGTCAGGTGGACAGACGACGGGACAAAATGGCGGAATGGCCCGAAGTGATTGCGCCAGTTGGATCATGCATAGCGCGAATGAAATAACCCCGCCGCCACCCCGCAAGTTAAAACAAAAAGCCCACGGCTTTCACCGTGGGCTTTGAATCGTTGGCCAGTCGTCGCTGGCGGCCTGACGGCTATTGTTTTTGGTAGCCCTGTTTTTCCAGTGATTTGGTCAGGGCATTGACCAGGTCGGTCAGGGTCTGGCCGGCGTTGTTGGCCGTCTGGGTGTTGGCGGGCGCGAATTGGTAGGTCGAGCTGGCGTCCACCATGATGATTTTGCCCGTATTGGTGTCGGGATAAATATGGTTGTCAACGCAACTGAAGGTGTCGGGGAACGAGAACGTCCGTTTTTTGGCGATGGCCAACTGGGTGTTCACGCCGCGATGCAGGGATGACCAGAGATGCGGATAACCGTTGGGGTCAATGCCGTCGCCCGCCCGGCCGAGCACGGTGTAGTTGTGGCTGTTTTTACGGGCGACGGTGATCCACAGGTAATCGGTCAGCGGGCTGACCCAGTATTGTTTTTTGCCGTTGATGTTGGCCCAGCCGACGAAAGTGCCGTTGGTGCCGGCAGGGATGAGCAGCATCTGCCCGGAGTAATTGTAGGCGAGATCCTGGCTGAACGTGGTGATTTGTTCCTTGCCGGAATAGCTGTAGATCAGAATGTCCTGCGCGATCACGGTGACGATGGCGTCAGAGCTGATGAGGGTTCCACCCGGCGTGGTGATGACCACGGAGTAATGGCCGGATTGGTTGCTGTGCAGGTTGGCGAGCGTGAGGGTGGCGTTCGTGGCGCCGGAAATATTGGCACCGTTGAAACGCCATTGGTAGGTGAACGGGCCGGTGCCGCCCAAGCCGACGCTCAAGGTCGTGCCGGAGCCGGTGACCATGGTCTGATTCAACGGCTGCTGGATGATGGCCGCTACAGTCTGGCACTTGCCTGCGCTGCCGGCATTGTAGATTGCGGTAATTTCGTTGGTGGAAAGCGCGCGGTTATAGAGAGACATTTCATCGAGACTTCCGGAAAAAATAAATTGAGGAACCGCCCCGGTTAAATACGTCCGCGCTCCAAGCAGAACATTGGACTGTGTTTTAGGCGTAAAAACCCCCAGGTTTTGACTGGCAACAATCACGCCATTGCGATAGATGCAAGCAAGGCCGGTTGTTTTGTCATACGTCAAGGCCACATGCTGATAGTTTGTCGTCAGAATTCCGGCAGCGGAATAAAACGAGTGCGCGTTATTGTTCGTGTCGATGATGTTTGCATAAAGGGAGCCAGCGCCACCAGTTGTGGAGGTCCAAAAATGAACGCCGACCTCCGTGCCATCATATTGCCACTCAAACAACGGAAGCTGATTAACCAAATCATCGGGCTTGATCCAACCTTCGAGCGTAAAGCCTGCGCCCAGTCCGACGTTCAAAGCTGACGACGCCGGCACCTCCACATAGCCCCCAGCCCCATTATAGGAAAACGCCAAGTCCACTTCACCATTGGTATAGTTAACCACTTCGTTGGTCACAAACCCATTGTTCGCACCGAAGACATCATTTGCGTTCCCGTCACCTGGCCACCACGCCACCAGTCCCACTGGTGCCGGCGTGCAATCGGGTGCCGGCTTACACTTGCCGGCGCTGCCGGCGCTGTAGATGGCGGCGATTTCATTGGTTGAGAGGGCGCGATTATAGATGGAAGGTTCGTCAATGATGCCGGCCAAATAGCCTGTGTATGGGGCGGGTTCGCCCGACGTGCCAATGAACACCGGACGCGTGCCGTAATCCAGTGCAAAACCCGGGGTGGCCGACGACTCCGCCACACCATTGACCCAGAGTGTTGATTTGTTGCCATCATAAGTCCCCGCCACATGATACCAGACTCCCCGTTGAGCCACCGTGGTGGAATTGAGAGCCACTTGATTCCCGTTGCGAGTGACCAAAAATTGAAAGCGGTCAGTGTAGGTTCCATTCCCATTATCAAAGCGGGCCTTGGCAAGGGCGTAACCTTCATAAAGGTAGGTCCAGGTGTTTCGCTTGAAGATGATGTATTCCCCACCATTATTTGTGACATTCGGATCCAGCCAGACCCAAGCCTCAGCGGTGACATTCGTTGGCTTGAGCGCGTCGGAGTCGGGAATCTGCACATAGCCGTTAGTTCCATCTAGGTGGAAACCCAGCCCCACCTTGCCGTTGACATAAGTCGCGCCGCTGCTGGACAACGTGCCGTTGTTGGTTCCAACGATGTCATTGGCATCGCCCTCACCCGGCCACCAAGCCACCAAGCCCGCTGGTGGTGGCGTGCAATCGGACGGGTTGGTTTTATTGCTCACCACCAGCGTGAAGCCGCCGACATAATCCATGACCTCGTCCGGCCCGAGCGACATCTGGCTCGCCTGATCCAGATTAAAAACCGAAGGCGTGGCCAGATAAAAATCCGTCAATGTGATCACTTGGTTGCTGGTTTCAAAAGTGAGCGTGCCGGCACCAGGAATGCCTGAATTGAGAACGGGGACAGGCGTTGGCGTGGGCGAAGCGCTGTCCGCCGCAAAACTGTGAACCTGATTCGCGCTGGTCAGCATGGGGCCGAAAGCCGAGATGGACGGAGTCTGTGCGCCGTTAAAAAACAAGTTGAGGCCGAAATTGGCGTTGTCAATTCCCGGACTTGTATAGACGCGAAAGGAATTCGTTCCCGGCACCAGCGTGATGTTGGGCTGGACGGCGGTATCGCTCGGACCATTGAGAAAAGTTCCGCTCGGCAGACTCTGCAACCAGTTGTCGAAATTGCCGCCGGGACGGGTTTCCCACACATCCGGCTGGAAAAGCACGCTGCCAGAAGTGTCCGCGCCAAACGTGACCACATCGGTCAAGCGGATTTGTGCGTTGGCCGCTCCGGGCAGGGTTACGGCCAAAAGTAGGGCAAGTATTTGGGCTAGTGTTTTCATAATGGTGATTGGATCAGTTGGCTGCGGGGCGGCATCCGTCAAATTCCATGGCCGACGTGACCGTGAAAGAATGTGCGAGATTCCGTTTCATATGATTATTTCCTAATTGTTCCCGAAGGTGAGAAATCAAACCACTTATACGCCCCAAACGCAACTGGAAATTTCCCACCGCCATCCCATCACCACGCACCGCAATTTTACCGCGTGATGTCTTGGCAAATGAAATCAAACAAAAAACCCACGGCTTTCACCGTGGGCTTGGAATTTTTGCCGGTCGTTGCTGACGACCTGACGACTTATTTTTTCTTCGCGTGGACTTTGGCCGCGACTTTCAGGCGCAGGCCGTTCAGGCGGATGAAACCGGTGGCGTCGTCCTGGTTGTAAGCCTTGGTTGGGTCGGCTTCCATCGTGGCGATGTGCGGGTTGTAGAGGCTCACCGGGGATTTGCGGCCGCTGACCATGATGTTACCCTTGTAAAGTTTCACGCGCACCGTGCCGGTGACGTTCTTCTGCGATTCCTCGACGTAGGCCTGAAGCGCGAGGCGTTCAGGCGCATACCAGAAGCCGTTATAGACCAGCTCGGCGTATTTCGGGATGAGCGCGTCGCGCTGGTGCATGACTTCGCGGTCCATCGTGAGCGATTCCATCTGGCGATGGGCGAACAGCAGGATCGCGCCGCCGGGCGTCTCATACACGCCGCGCGATTTCATGCCGACGAAACGGTTTTCCACCATGTCCACGCGGCCGACGCCGTGTTTGCCACCGATTTTGTTCAAGGTCTTCATCACGCCGAGCGGATTGAGCTTCTTGCCATTCACCGCGACGCAATCGCCCTTCACAAAATCGAGTTCGACAAATTCCGGTTTGTCCGGCGCGTCTTCGGGCAGCACGGAAAGCGTGGTGAAATACTGGCGGTTCTTCAGGTCGTAGCTGTCATACCACGGGTCTTCGAGAATGCCGGCCTCGTAGGAGATGTGCAGGAGGTTGCGGTCCATCGAATACGGTTTCTTGGCGCTGGCTTGCACGGGAATCTTGTGCTTGGCGCAATAATCAATCATCTCCTGCCGACCGGGAAATTCGCTGCGATAGCGCTCGTCGCGCCACGGAGCGATGACTTGCAGGTCGGGCGCGAGTGCGGCGGCGGTGAGTTCGAAGCGCACTTGGTCGTTGCCTTTGCCAGTCGCGCCGTGGGCAATGGCGTCGGCTTTTTCCTTGCGGGCGATTTCCACCATGCGCTTGGCGATGAGCGGACGTGCGATGCTGGTGCCGAGAAAATATTGGCCCTCGTAAATGGCCCCGGCGCGGAGCATCGGATAGATGAAGTCGCGGGCGAATTCCTCCTGCAAATCATCAATGTAAATTTTCGACGCGCCGGTCTTGATGGCTTTCTTTTCGAGTCCGTCGAGTTCCTCTTCCTGCCCGACGTCGGCGCAGAAGCCGATCATCTCG
>PLYV01000220.1 GCA_003151855.1 Limisphaerales bacterium
CGATTTCCGCCCCGAATACCGCCAGCTCGCGCAGCTCCGCGAACTGTTTCCCAAAGTGCCGTTCATGGCGCTCACCGCCACCGCCACCGGCCGCGTGCGCGAGGACATCGTCACGCACCTGAAATTGCGTGAGCCGAAATGCTACGTCGCCAGTTTCAACCGGCCAAATCTCACCTACCGCGTCATCGCCAAGAACAAGCCGTTTGATCAACTGTTTGAATTTCTGCGCGCGCGGCCGAAGGAAAGCGGCATCGTGTATTGCCTGTCGCGCAAGGCGACCGAAAGCGTGGCCGAACGCCTAAATGAAAACGGCATCAAGGCCAAACCCTATCACGCCGGCCTCACGCCGAAGGAACGCGGCGAGCATCAGGAACTTTTTTTGCGCGACAACATCCGCGTCGTCTGTGCGACCATCGCGTTTGGCATGGGCATCAACAAGCCGAATGTCCGCTTCGTCGTCCACTACGACCTGCCGAAAAACATCGAGGGCTACTACCAGGAAACCGGCCGCGCGGGCCGCGACGGTCTGCCGGGCGAATGTGTGTTGCTCTTCAGCGCCGGCGACGCGGTGAAACAGACGACGTTCATTGACGAAAAGCCGAATCCGCAGGAACGGGAAATTGCGCGGAAACAATTGCAGCAAATGGTTCACTACGCCGAGTGCGCGGCGTGTCGGCGCACTGAATTGCTGGCGTATTTCGGCGAAGAGTTTTCCGCCGATGACTGCGGCGCGTGCGACAACTGCCTTTCGCCGCGTGCCACATTCGACGGCACGCTGGCCGCGCAGAAATTTCTTTCGTGCGTCTATCGCATCCGCGAGAAAAACGGTTTTGGCGTCGGGCTGAACCACGTTGTCGAAGTGCTCACCGGCGCAGACACGGAAAAAATCCGCAAGTGGGAGCACGCGCAGCTTTCCACCTACGGCATCGGCAAGGAACACAACCGGCCCGAATGGGCGGCCATCGGGCGCGAGTTGGTGCGGCTCGGTTTTCTCCGGCAGACGGCGGAGAAATTCAGCACGCTGGAATTGACCAATGCTGGCGCGGCGATTCTGAAACAACGCGCGAAAGTCACGCTCACCAAACCCGTCACCGCGCCGGAAAAATCCGTCAGCCATGTCGGCGAAATCGCCTGCGACGAGGTTCTTTTCGGCCGCCTGCGCGAACTGCGCAAGCGCATCGCCGACGAGCGTGACGTGCCGGCCTATATCATTTTTTCCGACGTGTCGCTGCGGCAGATGGCGCGAAACTATCCCGCCAGCGAAAGCGAGTTCGCCCGCATCAGCGGCGTCGGCGAAAAGAAACTGCGCGAGTTCGGCGACATTTTCCTCGGCGAGATCGCCGCGCATCTGCAGACGAACCCGCGCCAGATTTTCGCCGACGATTCCTTTGTCGTGCCGCTGCCGCAGCGTTCCAGCCTCGGTGACACCGCCCGCGAAACGCTCCGCCGCTTTCGTGCGGGCGACGCACCGGCGCAAATCGCCAGCGCGCGCGGATTGGTGGCCGGCACCATTTACGGCCATCTCGCCACCGCGATTGAAGCTGGTGAGAAAATTGACCTGGCGCAATTGCTTGACGCCGAAGCGCAGGCGGAAATCGCCGCTGCCTTCAAACGCACCGGCTGGGGCAACATCGTGGGTGCGCGGGAATTGCTGGGCAAGAAATACGACTACGGCCTGCTGCGCATCTTTCGCGCGACGGCGAATGCACGGCGCGCCTGAAGAAAATTATTTTTTCTCCGGCGCGTTGGTCGCCGGCGAATTGGTGTCCGCAAAATCTATCGAGGCGGAGTTGATGCAGTAGCGCAAACCGGTTGGCGCGGGGCCGTCGTCGAAGACGTGGCCGAGATGGCTGCCGCAGTTGGCGCACAAAACTTCCATGCGGTGCATGCCGAGGCTGTTGTCTTCGCGGGCGATGACTTTTCCCTGCGCGGCGATTTCAGAGAAGCTCGGCCAGCCGCAGCCGGAATCGAACTTGTCATTCGACTTGAACAAAATTTCACCACACGCCGCGCAGCGGTAGATGCCCGGCTCCTTGGTGTTCCAGTATTTGCCGGTGAAGGCGCGCTCGGTGCCGGCCTCGCGCAGGACGTGGTATTGATCGGGCGTCAGGATTTTGCGCCATTCGGCCTCGGTGCGTTGGAGTGGAAATTTCATGGTGGAATTGGTTGAATTATTCATCGCCGCCGGGCTGTTGGTTGGCGCGGCATCGCATCCGGCAACGAACAGTGTTGCGCCCAGTGTGATCGAAATCAAAGTCGGTTTCATTTTCGTTCCTGTTCTTGCCGCCACAACCTATCCCACGGCTGCGTCCCCGCGTCAAATGCGCGGCGGCAATAAATATTTCTTCGGGTTTTGAGATGCGCTAGCCTGATTCCGTTCAACTTGAATTTGCATGAAGATTTCCATCCAAGAACTCATGATCCGCAGCGGCGTGGCGTTTGGCACCAGCGGCGCGCGCGGACTTGCGACCGCAATGACGGATCAGGTTTGCTACGCCTACACGAAAGGCTTTCTACAATATCTCGAAAGCATCGGCGAATTGAAGTGCGCCGGTGAACGCGTCGCCGGCGGCGGCGATTTCCGGCCCAGCACCGACCGCGTGATGACTGCCGTCTGCCGCGCCGCCGCCGACATGGGCTACGCGCCGGTGAATTGCGGCAAGGTGCCGTCGCCTGCCGTGGCGCTGTTCGGCCTCGAAAATAAAATTCCCGCCATCATGGTCACCGGCAGCCACATTCCCGACGATCGCAACGGCATCAAGTTCAACAAGGCCACCGGCGAAGTTTTGAAGGAAGACGAAAAAGGCATGAGCAGTCAAATCGTCGAACTGGACGATGCGATTTTTGGCGCGGACGGAAATTTTGCGAAGCCGAAACCGGCACATGAAGTTTCTCCGGTTGCCGGTGAAAACTACGTCATGCGCTACCTGAACTTTTTCAGCCATGACGCGCTGAAAGGTTTGCGCATCGGCGTTTATCAGCACTCCGCCGTCGGGCGCGACGTGCTGGTGAAAATCCTTTCGCACCTCGGCGCGGAAGTGACGCCGCTCGGCCGGTCGGAGAAATTTATTCCGGTGGACACCGAAGCCATCCGCCCGGAAGACGTGCAACTCGCGCACGACTGGGCGGCGACGGGGAAATTTGACGCGCTCGTTTCCGCCGACGGCGACAGCGACCGTCCTCTGGTCAGCGATGAAAAAGGCAACTGGCTGCGCGGCGACGTGGCCGGGATCTTGTGCGCAAAATATTTGGAAGCCGATTCCATCAGCACGCCGGTCAGCTGCAACACCGCTGTGGAAAAATGCGGCTGGTTCAAGGAAATCCGCCGCACGCGCATCGGCTCACCGTTCGTCATCGTCTCGATGTTGGAAGCCACGGCGGCGGGCGCGAAACGTGTCGTCGGCTACGAGGCCAACGGCGGCTTTCTGCTGAACTCGGACATCGAAACCGACGGCAAAAAACTCCGCGCGTTGCCGACGCGCGACGCGGTGATCGTGATGCTGGGAATCTTGCTGCTCGCCAAATCGCAGAAGAAAACGGTGTCCCAACTCGCGGCGGATTTGCCGGCGCGGTTCACGGCCAGCGATCGGTTAAAAAACTTTGCAACGAAAAAAAGTCAGGCGATTCTGGCGAAGTTCAATTCCGGTTCCGAAGCTTCCGATAAGATTGAAATTGAAAAAATGTTCGGAGCCATTTGCGGCACGGTCACCGGCTTGAACCGCACGGATGGTTTGCGCATCACGTTTGCCAACGAAGAGGTGATCCACCTGCGTCCGTCCGGCAACGCGCCGGAGTTTCGTTGCTACGCGGAAGCCGCGACCGATGAACGCGCCCGTGAAATCACTGCGTTGGCGCTCGCCAAAATCAACGGTTGATCAATGCACCGTCTCCACGGTCTTGGCGGGCGCGGTCACGCGCTTGAACAGGAAAATCAGCGGCATGGTGACCAGAGCCATCGCGCCAAAGATGAAAAAATTGTCCACGAACGCCCACAGGTGCGCCTGCTGGTCGAGCAGCGAATAAACGGCGTTGTAGGCCTGGCGTGACGCCGTGACGGGATCGGCGTGGTGGGAAAGAAGTTTTTTTGCGGCGTCAAACTGCTGCCGGAAGGCCGGGTTATCCGGTGCCAGATGCCCGACCATGAGCGCCTGATGCGCCTGTGCGCCGCGCGCGAGCATCGTGGTGACAAACGCGATGCCAATGCTGCCGCCAAGGTTGCGCATGAGGTTGTAGAGGCCGGTGGCATTGCCAAGTTGCTGCTGCGCCAGCTGGCTCATCGTCGCCGTGGTCAGCGGCACAAAAATAAAACTGATGGCGATGCCGTTGACGATGCTCGGCCAGATGACGTTGATTTGCGAGACCTGCAAATTCAAATTGCTCAACATGAACGAAGACACCGCCAGTAAAATAAAACCAACGCACAGCATCCATTTCGCCCGCACCTTGCCGACGATGCGCCCCACAAAAAACGTCGTGACGAACGCCGCGATGCCGCGCGGGCTCATGGCGTAGCCGCTTTGCAACGCCGGATAGCCCATCAGCGTTTGCAGGAACAGCGGAATTTGCGCGGTTGTCCCGTAGAGGATGGCGCCCAGCGTCGTCATCAGGATGAGGCCGATGGTGAAATTCCGGTTTTTGAACACTTTCAAATCCACCAGCGGATGCTCGGTGCGAAGCTGCCACCAGATAAATGCCACGAACGACGAAACCGAGGCCAGCGTGAACCACCGCACCCACACCGCGCCGAACCAATCGGCTTCCTGGCCTTTGTCCAAGAGGATTTGCAGCGTCGCTAGCCATACCGCGAGCAGGCCGAAGCCGATGTAGTCAATCGTCGCCGATTTGTTGCGCTGGATGTAGGGCGGATCTTCGACGAGCCATTGCGCAGCGAGCACCGCCATGATGCCCACCGGCAGGTTGATGTAAAAAATCCAGCGCCAGGAATAATTGTCCGTGATCCAGCCGCCGCGCGTCGGGCCGATGATGGGCGCCACAATCACGGCCAGTGAAAATGTCGCCATCGCCACGCCGCGTTTGGCGACCGGAAAGCTTTCCAGCAAAATCGCCTG
>PLYV01000155.1 GCA_003151855.1 Limisphaerales bacterium
GATCGGCACCAAGATCGGCCCTTACAAATTGCTCCAAAAACTTGGCGAGGGCGGCTGCGGCGTGGTTTACATGGCCGAGCAGGAGAAACCGGTTCGCCGCCGCGTGGCGGTCAAGGTCATCAAACTCGGGATGGACACGAAGAATGTCATCGCGCGGTTCGAGGCGGAGCGGCAGGCGCTGGCGTTGATGGATCATCCGAACATCGCGCGGGTGCTGGACGCGGGCGCGACGGAGACGGGGCGTCCGTATTTCGTGATGGAACTGGTGCGCGGCGTGCGCATCACGGAGTATTGCGACGAGAATAATTTCGACACGCGGCAACGGCTGGAATTGTTCATCCAAGTCTGCCATGCCCTTCAGCACGCGCACCAAAAAGGCATCATTCACCGGGACATCAAGCCGTCGAACATTCTGGTGACGCATCACGATGGCGTGCCGGTGCCGAAGGTGATTGATTTCGGGATCGCGAAGGCAATCGAGGGCAAGCTGAGCGAACTGACGCTGTTCACGGCCTACGAGCAATTGATCGGGACGCCGGCCTACATGAGCCCGGAACAGGCCGAATACAGCGGACTGGACGTGGACACGCGGAGCGACATTTATTCGCTCGGCGTTTTGCTCTATGAATTGCTCACGGGCAAGACGCCGTTCGACCACAAGGAAATGATGCAATCCGGCGTCGAGGGCGTGCGGCGCACGTTGCGGGAACGCGAGCCGCAGCGGCCGTCGGGCATTTTGACGACGTTGCACGGGACGGAACTGACGGCGACCGCCGCGCATCGGCACTCCGACCCGCCGAAGTTGATTTCTTTGTTGAAAGGCGACCTGGACTGGATCGTGATGAAGGCGCTGGAGAAAGACCGCAAGCGGCGTTACGAAACCGCGAACGGCCTGGCGATGGACGTGCAGCGCTATTTGAGCAACGAGCCGGTGGTGGCACGTCCGCCCAGCCGGCGGTATCGCTTCCAGAAACTGGTGCGCCGGAACAAAATTGTTTTCATCTCCGGCGGGCTGGTGTTGTTGTCGCTGCTGGTCGGCCTGGGGTTGTCCACCTGGCTTTTCTTTCGCGAACGCGAGGCGCGCCATGAACAGATGATTCTGCGCGAAAAGGCGGTGATCGCGGAGCAGCGCGCCGAGGCCAGGGAAAAAATCAACCAGGCGGCGATTTATGTGCATCAGGGAAAATTTGACGAGGCCAGCACGCTGCTGGGCGAGGTGAAATCGCCGCTGCCAAAACCCAGTTTCGACGGCGTGTTGGCCTATCGCACCGTGGGCGAATGGCTGGCGCTGCAAGGCCGGTGGGATGAGTCCGCCAAGCGCTATCTCGGTCTGATGGAAATTGACAAGCTCGACCCGTGGGGCGCGGTGACGCTGGATTATCAGGCCTGCGGCGTGGTGCTGATGGAAAGTGGCAAAGTGTGGGAATACGATGTCTTTTGCCGGGCTTCGGTTGACAGTTTTGCGACGACCACCAATGGCGACGCCGCCGGGCGGGTCCTGAAAACGTGCCTGCTGTTGCCACCGGACGCGAATTTGTTGTGGCACATGCAACCGCTCGGCGACGCGGCAGAGAAATATTTCCGAAGCTTGGGACCGCAGTCGCTCTGGACCTGGTCGGCCGTCCCGGTTGGATTGTGGCAATACCGCACCGGCAACTATGACAAAGCGATCGAAAGCTGCCGCCGGTGCCTGAACGAAAAAGACAAGACGAGCGCGCAAAACGCGACCCTTCGCATCATTTTGGCGATGTCCATTTACCAAAACGGCGCTACGGCGGCCGCCCGTGTTCAACTGACCCAGGCCAAGGAGGCGATTGAAGCCTGGTTCAAAAATGGGATCAAAAGCGGCAACGACAGTAATGGGCATTGGTATGACTGGATTTTTGCACGCCAGTTGTTGTGCGAAGCCATGGCGCTGATTGAAACAGTGCCGCCGTCGTCTGTTTTGCCTGTCGCCCCGCCAGCAAAGTGACGTTCGGATTTTTCGGAGGGATTGCTATTTTTCAACACCTAGCCGATGGCCGGTTCCCCGGGCTTTGTATTTATTCGTGCCAATGCGGGGTGTCTTTCTGGGATGAAAAATGGCAACGCCTGATGCGTTCCCCAAGATCTGCAATTTACTTGCTCCAAGCTGTTGTCGCGGCGGCATTTTTCAAGGCCAGAGCAATTTTATAATTTATTTGGCAGGTTTTCTCGGGGCAATACCGCGTGTATGAATGAAGCCCTAATGTTTAACCGCCACCAAGGCCATTTACGCGACGAGATTCTCTCTCGGTTGCGGTGGCCTGTGGTCGTTGGGGTGTCTTGAGTGAAGAAAGTCCAGTTCAAGTAAACAGCCAGCCTATGTCAACAGCCATGAAACCCTCCTCGTTCAGTCAACTCAGCCGGTTTTGCTCTCGCAATCCCAACCCCATGAAAACCCCCATGAAACAATCAGTCATAAATCTGTTCGGCGCCCTTGCGTTTGTGGCGCTTTCAACCAGCTCCGTCCAGGCCGTCAGCGACACTTGGTCGGGCAGCGTCAACAGCACGTGGGATATCAGCACGTTGAACTGGAACAGCGGGGCGAGCGCCTTCACCAGCGGCCATGAAGCGCTGTTCACCGGCACGCCGGCGAACAACGTGACAGCCGCGACGGGCCTCACCATTGGCGCGATCACGCTGGACAACACTTTCACCGGCTCGGTGGCGCTGACCGGTGCCAACACCGTGGGCGGCGCGACCACCATCAGCGCCGGCACGCTTTCGCTGGCCAATAGTGCGACCGCGGCAGGATCAAGTGCGATTACGGTCAACAGTCCCGGCAAACTGGCGCTTAACGCCAGCACCACTGCCGATATGACCTATGCCAACACCGTGGCCGGCGCGGGGAAGGTTCAATTCCTCTACGTCAGTTCCGGCGGCCATGACATATTCCTCCATAACTTAGGCAGTTTTACCGGAACCATCCAGCTGTCCCTCGCTTCAGGGTCGAGTTCCACCGGAGGCAAGGCTCGGCTTACCACCACTGATGCGACCTTGAGCGGCACGTCCTCGCTCATCATTGACGGCGGCACACAGTTGTATATGGGGACCGGTAATAACGCGACGTTTGCTAACATCCAGGTCAGCGGAACCGGCAATACTGAGAATCGCGGTGCCATCCGGTTTCAGAGTGGCATGCTGACCAGCCCGATTTCGTTGATGGGCGACACCACTTTTGGCACCGAAGGTGCCACGCTTCCGAGCGGCAGCCCGATCTCTGCTGGCTCCAGCGGCCTCAAGACACTTACTTTGGGCGGTGCCTCTGATAAGACCAGCGGCAATCTTACCATCAACAGCATCATCAGTGATGGCAGCGGTCAGGTGGGTTTGAACCAATTAAACACGGGCACGCTCACACTTTCCGGCGTGAATACCTACGGCGGCGGGACGACGATCAGCGCGGGCACGCTGTCGGTGGGGAATAGCAGCGCGCTGGGCAGCGGGACGGTCGCGTTTGCGGGTGGTTCATTGTCGGATTCCACCGCCGTGACGCTTCCCAACAACTTCTCCACGGCAACGAGCGCCGGCACGTTTAGTCCGTCGAGTGGAGCCATGGTTCTCAACGGGAATATCACCGGGGGCAACTCCTTGACCTTGAATCCGACCAGCAAGATTACCCTTGCTGGAGCCAACAGCTTCGGGACGACTGCCGCTTTTGGCAGCTTGGCCGTAAACGGCGGTGCCGGTGGCGTGGATATTACCGGCTCCACGGCTGTGGCGAACGGGAATAGCGCCGGTAATGCCGGTTACGTTAATGTGTCCGGGACGGTCACAGTCACCGTGCAATCAGGCGGTTCGTTTGCGTTCGGCGCGACCACCGGTGCCACGCCCTCCGGCTTTATCGGGCAGAATGCGGCGGGCACGAGCACGCTGCTGGTGAACGGGGGTTCGCTCTCAATTGGTGGCAACCTGGGGCTTGGCCTCGGCAACAACATCGCCACCGCCATCGGCGTGCTGACGATTACCAATAATGGTATGGCGACTATCAGCGCCGGCAGCACGACGCTTCAGGATCAGCGGAATTTCATCGCCATGGGGCGTGACAATGCGACAGGCATCATCAATCTCGCCCCTGGCACGCTGGCGTGCGGGCGGCAGTTTGTGCGCGACGGTTCCAGTGGCGGCACGGCGGGCAGCGGCACGGCCTCCTTCAATTTCAACGGCGGCAAACTCCAGGCTCTGGCCAACCAGACCGCCGGCAATGGCTGGTTTGAAACCGCCACCACCGGCAACTTCCAGGTCGTCACCACCACGATCATGGACGGCGGCGCAACGATTGACGCGAACGGTTTTGGCGTGAACATCAACACCGTGCTGGCCCACGGCGGCGTGGCGGCGACGGACGGCGGCCTGACGCTGACCAATTCCAGCGGCACCGGCACTTTGACCCTCGGCGGCGTTTCGACTTACACCGGGCCGACCGTTGTGAAGGCCGGCACCTTGAAAGTCACCGGCACAGTGCCGACGGCCACGACCGTCAATCCCGGCGGCGCCATCGGCGCGTCGAGCGGCACGTTCGGCGCTTTGGTGACGCTGGCGGCGGGCAATTCGGCCGTCAATCAGCAGGATGGCTCGGCCAGCACCACGACCTTCGCCAACGGGCTGACCTTGAACAATGGCAACGTCCTTGCCTTTGACCTGGGTTCTTCTTCGGATCAGATTTCCGTCGGCGGCACGTTCACACATAACGGCACGACCACGATCAATCTCGCCGTCCTTAGCGGCTTTTCCGCCACCACTTACACCTTGATCACTGGCGCGAGCATCACGGCCACCAACGGATTTGTGCTCGGCAGCGTGCCGGCCGGTTTTTCGGGCACGCTGGTTTCCGACGGTGCTAATTTGCAGGTGATGATCACGCAAAACGCCCCGAGCGTGGCGTTCTGGAAGGGCGACGTTGACAATAAATGGAACAGCGTCACCGGCGGCAATAATTCCAATTGGGCGACAGACTCTTCTGGTGCCACGGACACGGTTGTGCCGCCGAGCACGCCGTCGTCAGTGACCTTTGCCGCCACGGGCGCGGCCAACTTCAGCACTGTTCTCGGTGCGAACTTCGTGATCAATGACCTGACGCTTTCCACGGCGAACAACGTCACCATCGCCGGCACGACCAATTCCCTTACGCTCGTCAACGGCCTGCTGAACGACACCACGGCGCTGAACAATACGCTGAGTGTGAGCAACGTCGTGCTGGGCGGCAGTCAGACGTGGCAAAATAATTCCGCCAATCCGTTGACGGTGAGTTCGCTCATCAGCGGTTCTTCCGCGCTCACCATTGGTGGCACCGGCACGATCGTGCTGACGAGCACGAACAACAATTACAATGGCGGCACGGCCATCAGCGCGGGCACGCTGCAACTCGGCGACGGCACGGCCAGCAACGGCGCGGTGTCCGGCACCGTCACGGACAACAGCGTGCTGGTCTTCGCGAATCCGGCGGCGCAGACATTCTCCGGCGCCATTGGTGGTGTCGGTCAGTTGGTGAAAACGGGCGCTGGTATTTTGACCTTGTCCTCCTCGAACAGTTACAGCAGCGGCACAATCGTCAGCAACGGCACGTTGCAACTCAACGTCAACGCCGCAGCCGGTTCCGGGGCGATCACGGTTAACAGCAATTTGAACCTGAACATTTCCACCGTCGCGGACGCCAGCCTCGCCAATACGGTCAACGGCGGTGGCACGATCAATGTCCTGCTCGCGGGCAACAACAAAACCGTCTTTGCGGGCGACATGTCCGGCTTCACCGGCGCGATCAAAGTCGCCAGCAGCGGCGGGCTTGGCTCCAAAGCCGCCATCACGAGCGGCGCGGTCAATCTTAGCTCCGCTGCCAGCATCACTGTCTCCAACGGCGGCACCTTCTATACGGAAATCGCCAACATAGCCGCGACCATCAATGTTTCCGGAACCGGGAACAACGAAGGCTTGGGCGCGTTGCGCGTTGACAACGGTGCCAACATTTCCGGCCCGGTGAATCTGCAAGGCAACGCGACCATCGGGGGCTTCGTTGGTGTCGGCACGATCAGTGGGGTGATTGACGATAACAACCAAGGCTATGGCATTGGCAGCGGCAATGCGGGAACGATTAACGTCACGGCCTTGAATGAAGTGCTTGCAGGCGCGAACACCTATCATGGTGTTACGCCTTGGAATCGCCCCACCTTCACCCTGAATCTGGCCAATGAACTGGCGTTGCAGAACAGCACTTTGAACTATACGGCCGGCAAGTTGCAGTTTGATAGTTCAGTAGGAGCGAATGCCTTTACTTTCGGCGGCCTGACTGGCTCGGCCAACATCACGCTCACCAATACTGGCGGCGCGTCCATCACCTTGAGCGTCGGTAATAACAACAGCAGCACGACTTACTCTGGCAATTTGAGCGACAATGCCCTCGGCAGTTCGCTGACGAAAGTTGGCAGCGGCACGTTGACGCTCTCCGGCGCGAACAGCTACAGCGGCACCACGACCGTTGCGGGCGGCAAACTCATGCTGAACACCTTGCAGACGAACGCCACGACGGAAATTGCGGTGAATGATGGCGCGACACTGGCGGTGAATGTTTCCGGCACGAACCAGCTTGCGCCGGCCAGTTACACGCTGGGCAGCAGCGTCGGCCCGGTGGTGAATGAATTTGTCAGCTTGAACAGCACGAACTTCGCGCCGGTGAATGCCGGCACGCTCACGCTGAACGGCCAGACCACCATCAACATCATCGGCGGCAGCTTTGTGGTCGGCAAAAAGTATCCGTTGATCGCCTATACCAGCATCGGTGGCGCAGGTGGTTTTGTGATTGGCGCTTTGCCGCGCGGCCTCGTTGCCAACGTCATCACCAACGGTGCCAACAACGCCATTGTGCTGAATGTCACAGCCTCCAATCCGGTATCGGATGTTTGGACCGGTTCCATCAGCACCAACTGGGACATCGCCACCACGGCCAACTGGCTGACCAATGGCGTGGCGACCTTCTATCTTGACGGGGACAACACCCGCTTCGACGACACGGCCACCGCGACGAACGTGTTTGTCACCACACCGGTTATTCCGAACAGCGTGACCGTCAGCAACGTCAGCAAAACGTTCACCTTCACCGGCAGCGCCATCGGCGGCGCGGGCAGTTTGACCAAGCAGGGCAGCGGTTTGCTTGTGCTCAGCCAGGCCAATACTTATAGCGGCAACACCGTGGTCAGCAACGGCACCTTGAAGGTCGCGACGGCGAATGCGATTCCCAACGGCGCCGGCAAGGGCGATGTGGTGGTGGGCGGCACGCTGGATCTCAACACCAACAGCATCACGATCAACGGCCTGTCCGGCAACGGCACGGTGGACACCGTCGCGGGCGGCACGCCCACGCTGACCGTTGGCAATAACAATGCCAGCTCGACCTTCAGCGGCACTTTGCAAAACAGCTCCGGCAGCCTGGCGCTGACCAAGACTGGCAATGGCACGCTCGTTCTCTCGGGAACAAACGCTTACACCGGCGCAACGGCGGTCAATCAAGGAAGCTTGAATTACACCGGATCCCTCGGCATCGCCCCGGCGACCGCCGCCGGATTGCTCACGATCAATAACTCGGGCAACAATGCCATTGTGAATGTGAGTGCGCCGGCGAACCTCCAGTTCAACAACAACAATCCGCTCATCGGCAACAACGCCGCGGGTGCCGGCGCGCTCTACCAGAGCGGCGGCACGCTCAGCGGCGTCAACCAGTTCCAGTTGGGTGCGGTCACCGGCGGTTCGTATGGCTATTACAAACTATCCGGCGGGACGAACACCATGGCGGAGCTGGACCTGGGCAGCTTCAACGGTGCTGCCGTGGGCGTCCTTGATATGTCTGGCGGCACGATGAACATCACCTCGTGGTTTGTGCCATCACGTGGCAACGCGGCCATCGGCATGTTGAACATGACTGGCGGCACGTTGAACTTCTCAGGTCCGGTTGGCCAATTCCAAGGCAACTGGAATGGCGGCGTGGGAACGGCGGTCATCAACCTCGCCAATGCGAGCCTGCTTGCGCCCTCGGCAAACGTCTCCCTGATGCAAACGGGCGTGGCCGGGAAACTGGGTGAAATCAATCTGCTCACGGGCGGATTGCTCCAAGCAAATAGTATTGCTCCGAACTCGGCCACCGGGAGCAGCGTTCTCAATTTCAACGGCGGCACGTTGAAGGCAAACACCGCCAACGCGACGTTCATTACGGCCAACAACACGGCGGTCAACGTCTATGGCAACGGCGGCACGATTGATAACAACGGCGCCAACATCACGATTCCGGTTCCGCTGTTGGCCCCGGCGGACGATGGCATTAATGATCCGGTCACCGTGGACAATGGTGGCAGCGGTTACATTGGCGCACCGGCGGTCACGTTCTCAGGCGGCGGTGGCGTGGGAGCGGCGGGTTACGCGGTCATGTCGGGTGGCAGCGTGGCGAGCATCGTGATGACTTCGCCCGGCTATGGCTATTCCTCCGCACCCACCGTGGTGCTGACGGGCGGCGGCGGCAGCGGTGCGAGCGCCACGGCCCCGGCTCCGACCCCGAACACCAGCGGCGGCATGACGTTCACCGGCGCGGGCACGAACATTTTGACGGCGGCCAATACCTACACCGGCAACACCACCGTCAGCAGCGGCACGTTGCTGGTGAACGGTTCAACATCCACCGGAGCGGTCACCGTCAATGGTGGCACCTTGGGCGGCACCGGCACGATTGGCGGCGCGGTGACGGTCAACAGCGGCGGCACGCTGGCTCCCGGCGCGGGCATCGGCACACTCACCATCAGCGGCAACCTCACGTTGAACGCCGGTTCCACGAACGCCTTCGAGGTGGATGGAACCGGGCCGGCTAATGACATGGTCGCGGCCGGAGCGAGTGTGACCTACGGCGGTGTCTTGAACATCGTGCCCACCGGCACCTTCAGCAGCGGTCAGACCTTCACCCTGTTCAGCGGTGGCGGTGCGGCCAGCGCCAGCAACTTCTCCAGCATCGCGGGCAGTCCGGGCAGCGGACTGGGATTCACTTTCACCAACGGCGTGTTGAGTGTCGTCACGACTGGACCGAGCGGTCCGGCGACAATCACCAACAGCGTCAGTGGCGGCGTGTTGAGCCTCTCGTGGCCCGCCGGCCAGGGCTGGCGGTTGCAGATGCAGACCAACAGTCTGGCCACCGGGCTTGGCACCAATTGGACCTACATCACCGACGGAAGCCTGAGCAGCACCAACATCACGATTGATCCAAGCAAACCCACGGTCTTCTATCGTTTGGCTAATCCATGAGTCTGGTTGACTGGACGAAATGAATTTGCTGCGAGACATGGGGCTTGCAGTAAAAACAGTGACGGGGTGCCGGTTTGGGTTCCGGCACCCCGTTTAGTTCATTGATTAACATTGCAAAAAAAGATGAAGAAAATGAAAAGTTCGTGGAAAATAGACCTGCGGTTTAAGTCCGCCAAGGCGGGATTCACATTGATTGAACTGCTGGTGGTCATCGCAATTATCGCAATTTTGGCGGCCATGCTGCTGCCGGCCTTATCCAAGGCCAAGATGAAGGCCCAGTCGATTCCGTGCATGAACAACAGCAGGCAAATCGCCCTCGGCTGGCGGATGTATGCGGATGAAAGTGGCGATCGTCTGCCTTACGCGGGAACTGATTCTACCGGTCAACGTCCCAACTGGGTCACCGGCATTTTGGATTTCACCGCCGATAACCCGGTCAATTGGGATGTCAATAATGACCTGACCAAAAGCCCGGTTTATTCCTATGTGAAAAGCACGAAGGTTTGGTTGTGCCCGGGTGACAAATCAACCGCCATTCACAATGGCGCGGCAGTTCCCCGTGTTCGGAGCATTTCCATGAGCCAGGTATTTGGCGATGGCGAATGGTTGGACGACGGTCCGAATTCTGCGCAGACGGTTTATCGAACTTACGCCAAACTTACTGCCGTGGTTCGCCCGGTAAACACCTGGGTGACAATAGATGAGCATCCCAACAGCATCAATGATGCGGATTTTGCGGTTGTTTGTGTCAATGCCACGTCCGCGACCGGTTGCAAAATTGTTGATTACCCGGCGCCATTTCACAATGGTGGAGCGGGACTTTCATTTGCAGACGGACATGCCGAAGTTCATAAATTCAAGAGCAGCCCCATTTTCAATGCGCCGGTAAATTGGACGGCAACTCTCCTGATGCTTCCCCAAAACGGGACTGCCGCCAACGGTTTGGTAAATGATATTAGCTGGCTGGCTGATAATACCACTGTGTTGAGGTGAGCTGATGAATTCCTTTTTCAAACTATTCTTAATAACTCAAAAGATCGCCTGTGTTCTGGCGGTTTCTGCCGCCGCCCGCACATTGCCCGTCTTGCCGCCGATGCCGGCGATTTCCAAGCCGCTGCCGCCAGACAGCGTGTCGATGGGCGCGCTGATGAATTCGCCCGAAGTGAAACTGGATTTGCCGATTGCGCCGGGACCGTTTGCGTCGACGTGGGCGTCCATCGAGAAAAATTATCCCGGCACGCCGGACTGGCTGCGGCAGGCGAAGTTCGGCATCTGGGTGCATTTCGGCCCGCAGGCATCCGGCGAGAGCGGCGACTGGTATGCGCGCAAAATGTATGTGCCCGGCACCACGGCCTACAATAATCATCTCAAGAAATACGGCCCGCCGTCCGAGTCCGGCTACAAGGAAGTCCTGCGCGATTGGAATCCAGACAAACTCGATCCCGCCAAGTTGACGGAGATTTACAAGGACGCCGGCGCGAGGTTCTTGATGATCCAAGGCGTGCATCACGACAACTTTGATTTGTGGAATTCGCATTACCAGCCGTGGAATGTCGTCAATCTCGGCCCGAAGCGCGATTTGCTTGGCGAATGGGCCAAGGCGTGTCGCGCGGACGGCATGCGTTTCGGCGTGACGTTTCATCATGAATACACCTGGTGGTGGTGGCAGACAGCTTTCGGCGCTGACAAGGACGGCAGCCTGACGCTCGCTGACGGCAAGGGCAAATGGTGGGAAGGTCTCGACCCACGCCGGCTTTACGGCATTGACCTGCGCGAATACAAAGGTGTGACCGAAGCGGCGTATTCGCCGTGGAGTCCGCCGCCGGCGGGGATTTTCTCGCAACACCTCGATTACGCCAAATGGTATGCCACGCAATGGGCGTTGCGCATGATGGACGTCGTTGACCAATATAGTCCCGATTTCATCTACACCGACGGCACGGACCAGCAGCCGTTCAGCGGCAGCGGCACGGGCACCGGCATCAAGGCCGACGCCATGCAGACCGTCATTGCGGATTTTTATAATACGACGCTGGCCCGGCGTGGCAAGGTGGACACGTTCAGCATCGTGAAGTTCCGCAAAAAAACCAACGGCACGGTGACGACCGAGGAGTTCGGTCTGCCGGATCACATCCGCACTGACCAGGCGTGGATCGGCGAGACGCCGGTGGGCGACTGGTTTTACGCGCCAGGCTTCACCTGCGACTCCGGCATGATGATCCGTTACATCACCGAAGCCGCGTCGCGCGATGGCAACGCCGCCATCTGCATCTCGCTGCTGCCGGACGGTTCGCTGGATGACGGTTGCAGGAAAATGCTCAAGGAAGTCGGCGTCTGGATGCGTTGCAACGGCGAGGGCATCTACGGCAGCCACGCGTGGAAAATTCCCGGCGAAGGCGAAATCGTGAACGGCAAGCTCAAGCAGTTGCCTGGCGGCGCGCTGCGCCAGCACCACGCCGATTTCAAATTCAGTCCGCAGGATTTCCGTTTCACTGTTGGCACGAACGGGTGTCTTTATGCCTATTGCCTGACGGTTCCCGCGCCGGGCACGCAACTGAAAATCACCTCGTTCGGCACCGATGCCAAATTGCTGGCCGGACCGGTTCAATCGGTTTCGCTTTTGGGCGGAACTGACAAGCTGGTTTGGAAACAGGAGCCAGACGGCTTGGTGATTGATTGTCCGAAGCAGATGCCGTTTCGGACCGCCGTGGGCTTCAAGGTTGAACTGAATCAACCTATTATCAGCGCGTCGGCCAGAAATGATTTTCCGCTCAAGAATTGATTTAATGAAACTGAACCGTCGAACTTTCGCGCTCCCCGCTGCCATCCTGTTTTCCGCTGGTGTCATCTCTGCGGACGCCTACACGTTGCCGGCTTTGCCGGCGATGCCGGCCGTCAGCGCGCCGCTGACGCCCAATTCCGTGCCGATGGGCGACCCGGCGGTCTTCCCGGAGGTGAACATGGATTTTGCGATCGAGACCAACGGGCCGTTCGCGCCGACATGGACTTCCATCGCGGCGAATGTTCCCGGCAACGGCACACCGGCATGGTTGCGCCAGGCGAAGTTTGGCATCTGGTTTCACTATGGGCCGGAAGCCAATCTCGCTAGCGGCGACTGGCCCGCCCGGAAGATGTATCAGCCGGGAACAACCGCTTACAACAACCACCTCGCGAACTTTGGCCACCCGACGACGAACGGTTACAAGGAGGTGGTGAAAGCGTGGAATCCCACCAACTACAGTCCCGCCGGCATGGCGCAGCTTTTCTACAACGCCGGTGCGCGCTTCGTGCTGGTGCAGGGCGTGCATCACGATAATTTCGACAACTGGAACTCGCGTTACAATCCGTGGAACATGGTCAACTTCGGGGCGAAGCGCGACACGATGGCGGAATGGACCAACGCCATTCGCAACCTGGGCATGCACATGGGCGTGGCGTTTCATCATGAATATAATTGGTGGTGGGACCAGCCAGCCTTTAGCAGCGACAGCACGGGCGCGTTCGCCGGCATTCCTTACGACGCCGTCACCGCGACAAACGGCACGGGCCTGTGGTGGCAAAACTATGACCCGCGCCGCCTCTACGACATCAATCTGCGCGAATACCAAGGCATTGATTCACTTCAGTATAACCTGACGCAAGGCATCTTCACGAATCACCTCGGCTTCGCGCACTGGTATGTGACGCAATGGGCGCTACGGATTTTGGACGTGGTGGAAAATTACGATCCGGATTTCATCTATACCGACGGCAATTCGACGCAGCCGTTCAGCGGCTACCTGAGCGGCAGCGGTTACAAGTGCGATGGGATGCAGCGCGTCATTGCGCATTTCTACAATCGCACCTTGGAGCGACATGGGAAACTGGACACGCTGGCCGTTGTCAAATTTCATGATGTAAACCACAACAACGGCGGCCTAAGCGGCGATCACATCGGCACGACTTACGAAGGCAACTTCTCCTCGACCATCAAGAGCGACCAGCCGTGGTTTGCGGAAATGGCGATTGGAGATTGGTTTTGGTATCCCGGTATTTCCTATGACAACGGCGGCTCGATTGTCTATCGCCTGCTCGAAGCGATTTCGCGCGACGGCGCGATGATGGTGAACATTCCCAACCGCCCCGATGGCGCGCTGGACAGCGGCGCAACCAATATGTTGCAAGGCGTGGGCCAATGGATGGCCATTCACAGCGAAGGTGTTTACGGCAGCCGCGCCTGGGGCAAGCCGACTGAGGGCAATTTCCGTTTCACCGTTGGCACCAACGGATGTCTTTATGCGTTTTATGAAGGCATTCCTTCGGGCGGAACCAAGATGACCATCGCTTCGCTCGCCACGAGTTCAAATCTGCTCGTCGCGCCGATCACTTCCGTTTCATTGCTCGGCAGCGCCAGCGCGTTGACTTGGTCGCAGACTTCAACCGGGCTAGTCGTGACGTTGCCGGCGACAATGCCCAGCTTGCCGTCGGGCACGGCGATTGGTTTGAAGATCGGCCCGTCCACGGCCGTCGGCAGCGCCACGCCGGCGAATGTCATCGCTTTGCCGAAAACCAATCAAATCAACTTGTCATGGTATTGCCCGTCGGCCACGGCGACATTCAACGTGAAACGCTCGCTGACGCACGGCGGATCATACACGGCCATTGCGACGAACCTCACGGCAATGGCTTTTAACGACACCAATGTTTCGCCCGGCGCGCTTTATTTTTATGTCGTCACCGCCGTGGACGCTGCCGGCGAATCTGTGAAATCTTCCGAAGCCTCCGCGTCGCTGGTCGCCGCGCCTTCGACCAACTGGTTGACGGAAGATGTCGGCGCGGTCGGGGCGACGGGTTCTTTTGGTTTGACCAACAGTATTTTCACTATTCAAGGTTCCGGCGCGGACATCTGGAATTCAGCCGATGGATTCCGCTATGTCTTTCAGGCGTTGACCGGCGATTGCTCCCTCACGGCGCGCGTGCTGAACCTGCAAAACACCGCTGGCTGGGCCAAGGCTGGCGTGATGATCCGTGAAACGCTCGATGCCTCGTCACAATATGTCATCAACTTCATGTCGCCGGCAAATGGCACGGCGCTCCAACAACGCAGTGGCACCGGCAGCTCGGCTGCCGGCGTGACCGGAAACACCGGCTTGGCCGCGCCGTATTGGCTGCGGCTGGTTCGCACCAACGACACGTTTACCGCGTTTATTTCGGCCGACGGCACCAATTGGATTCAGTCCGGCACCACCACCGTGGCGATGAACGCCAATGTCTATATCGGCCTCGCCGTGTGCAGCCACGTTGACGGCACGCTCTGTCAGGCGCAGTTCGACAACGTGACATTTTCCAATTCGTCTTCCCCGGTGATTGCCTCGCCACTGCCGCCGTTGATCCATCGCTACAGTTTCGACGAAGCCAGCGGCGGCACGGCCCACGATTCTGTCGGCGGGGCGGACGGCACCTTGAATGCCTCTGCGACCTTCGACGGCGGCGGCCGCGTGGTTTTGGATGGCACCAGTGGAACTTACGTCACGTTGCCGGCCAACTTGCTCGCCGGCCTTTCCACGGTCACCATTGACGCCTGGTTTTCCCTGACCGTGCCGAACAACAATGTGCATCTGTTTTCCATGGGCAACGGCAATGGCACCGGTTCCGGCGGCAGTTACCTGCGCTATAACCTCTTCGACAGCGGCCATGGCCACGGCGGCACGAATTTTTTTGAAAGCGTCATTTCGTCGAGCGGCAACCTCCTGCATGGCGGGGCGGTATTGCCGACGAACAACACGCCGGTGCATGTCACGCTGGTCTATGATCCGGTCGGCGGCATGAAATCCATTTACCTCAACGGCGCGCTGTCCTCAACTTACAGCGGGCCGCTCGCCGCGTTGAGCAGTTATCCGCAAAATTTCTTTGCCTTGGGCCGCTCGCCCTGGAACAGCGACCCGAACTTGAAGGGAACGATTGATGAATTCCGCATTTACTCCGGCGTCCTGACGCCGCCAGACATCGCGGCCGCGCAAACGGTCGGACCGGATGTCCTGCTCACGACCAATGTTTCGCTGGCCGTTTCCCAAGGCAACGGATCGCTGACACTAAACTGGCCGGTGGCCGGTTCAGGTTTCACGCTGGTATCCAGTTCCACCTTGGGCACCAATGCCGTTTGGACTCCGGTCAACCTCACGCCCTCCGTCATCGGCGGAAACAACCAAGTGCCTGTCAGCATGACCAATACAACCCTGTTCTTCCGGTTGCAGAGATAAATTGCCGGTTTATGTTTCATGACAAGACCACACCGCACGTTAACAAAATCAATTTCGCAACCACGTCCATTTGAAAAACCAATGAAAAAAATCACCATCAGCCTGCTTGCTGCGATTGTCCTGGCTTTTGCTCCGGCCGCCGTCGCCCAAAGCTTGCAGACCTATTTTAACTTTACGACCTATGGCACCCAGAGCGGCGGGGCCGCGCTGGCGGATTTGACGGGGCACACGACGGCCACCCTGAATACGGAAGCGCATACGACCTTGACGGGCAGCGGCCTGACCATCAGCAGTGGCGGAAGTTCTTTGAGCACCGGCGTGACGATCGGCAGCGCGGCCATGAGCGGCTTCACCGGAGCCTTCTCGATCCAACAGTGGGTCACGCTGGCGGCGGTGAATAATAATCAGGTTTTGTTTGGAGCCAATAACGGCGCCGTTAACTTATACGTCGGCGATGGTATCACCATCAGCACCGTGATCGGTGCGATCCGGGGTGGAGTTATCAGCGCTTACGTTGGCGGCAGAACGCCAAGTTATGTTCAAGGTGGCTATGGGGTTGCCGATGGTTCCGGCGCCGCTTCCACGGCGACCCTCTATGACGTGGTGTTGACCTACGACGGCACCTCTTTCCGCGAATATGTTAACGGCACTTTGAAAGGCACATTAAACATGCCCACCTTCGGCAGCCTGGCCCAGGCCTGCTCGACCGATTCCTACACGGGCAAGAGCGGTTTTGCCATCGGCGGCGGGCTGAATGACCCTTTCACCGACACCACCCTGCCTGAAACCACGAGCGACTTCCTGCTTTACAACGGGGCGTTGAGCCTGGCCCAAATCACTTCGCTTCACAATCTCGGTGCGGGAGCCAGTTTGAGTGCCGTCACCAATGTTTTTGCACCGTCCGCCAAAGATGTTTGGAGCGGCGGTGGCGGTGACAACACTTGGACCAATGTGGCCAACTGGGTGTCGGGCAGCGCGCCCAATGGCGGCGACTATGTGACGTTCGCGGGGACGGCGCAAACCAATGTGAACCTGGTCGCCAGTATTTATTTGGGATCGCTGACCTTCAGCAACAATGCCGGCAGTTTCACCATCACCAACAGCAGTTGCACGCTGACGCTGGCGGGCGGCCTGACGAACAATTCGGCGAACCCGCAAACCGTGGCGGTGCCGGTCAGTCTGGGCACGAACCAAATCATCAATGCGGCGGCGGGAAATGTGGCGCTCACCGGCGGAGTTTCCGGCAGCACATTGACGATTGTGGGCAACGGCCGGATGGTGACGCTTTCGGGAGCGAACACTTACGCGGGCAACGTGGCCATTCAGGGCAGCAGCCTTTTGGTGCTGGGGAACACCGCCGCCCAGACCAACTCGGGCGCGGTCACCGGCACTGGCATATTGGTGAAGAGCGGGGCGGGCACTTTGGTGCTGGCGGGCACGAACAATTTTACGGGAACGACGACGGTGAGCAACGGCACGTTGCTGGTGACGCAGGTGTCCGGTCAATCGCTGGGCACGAACCTCACCGTGCTGGGCGGGGCGACGTTCGGGATCACGGCCTCGGCGGATGCGAGTTATTTGTCGCCGGCAACAATGAAGGTTGGAAGCGGCAGCAGCGGGGCGACGTTGCAGTTTGGCATCGCGGGCACGAACAATGCGCCGCTGAAGCCGACCACCTTGACATTGAGCGGGACGACGACGATCAACATCACCCAATGTCCGTATGCCCTGACGAATTTTCCGCTGTTCACCGGTTACACCGCCGGCACGCTGGCGCTGGGCGCGCAGCCGACGGGATGGACGGGGCAGTTGACGGTCAGCGGCGGGACGGTTTATTACACGGTGACCAGTTTGGATCCCAATTTGAAGCCGTTTGTGCATCCGGGGTGTTTGAGCACGCTGGCGGACTTGCAACGCATGAAGGCAAAGGTGCAGGCCGGGGCGCAGCCGTGGGCGGCGGCCTTTGATGCCCTGGCCAACAACCCGAAATCATCCGCCAGCTATACGGCCTATCCACATCCGAATCCCTGTCGGGGCGGCGCCTGCACCAGCATGGGCTTTTCGCAAGACTACCTGACCATGTGCCGCGATGCGAACGCGGCCTACCAATGCGCCTTGCGTTATCGGATCACCGGGGATCCTGCGTTTGCCGACGCCGCCGTCCGTAACATGGACGGGTATGTGGCCACCGTGGTGTCGCTGGAAGGCGATTCCAACATAACGCTGATGCAGGGTGCGCAAGGCTATCAATGGGCCTGCGCGGCGGAATTGATGCGGGATTATCAACCTTGGGTTGACTCGGGCGGCTTTGGGCGGTTTCAGAATTTTCTGCTCACGAAGTTTTGTGATGGTCTGGTCCGGTTTCTGCAATACCACAACGGCACCTGCTGGTCGCATTACTGGTTGAACTGGGATTTGTTTACGATCGACGCCGTCGCGGCCATCGGCGTGGTCTGCGACCGGCGCGACATCTACAATGAGGCGATCAACTATTACCAGAGCGGCGTGGGCAACGGCAATGCCCATAATGCCTTGTATTTCATGCATCCGGGCTATCTGGGGCAGTGTCAGGAGATCGGACGCGATCCGGGGCACTCCTCGGCGGATGCCGTTTTGCTGGGACAGTTTTGCGAGGTGGCTTGGAACCAGGGCGACGATATGTATGCCTACAACAACAACACCTTGCTGGCCATCAGCGAATACACGGACAATATGATGACAACGTGGTGGAATACCCCCTGGGTCAACTACGTCGGTTGCGACGTGGCGCAAGTGCAAGTGGCCTTTGGCACCCAGTATCGTCCCGGCGCGGATTTGATTTGGAATCATTATGTGAACCGGAAGGGATTGGCGGCCCCCTTCACCATGCCGTGGGCCATTGGTGGGCGGCCGGAAGGCGGCGGTGGCAATTATGGCGAGACCAGCGGTGGCTATGACCAGATCGGTTTCACCACGCTCACCCACGCGCTGGATCCGATTACGAACTCGCCCGCGCCGAGCGGAGTGGTGGCGGAGGCGCGCAATGCGAACGAGGCGCTGGTGTGGTGGTGGGGCAGCGCCTATGCGACGAGCTACAAGGTCAAGCGGTCCACTTCCATCAACGGGCCGTTCACCCAAGTCGGCACGGTTGCGGGCAATTGGACACTCCTGTTCACGGATTATTGCCTAACGCCGGGAACGACCTATTACTATGTGGTGTCGGCGGTGGTGAACGGCGTGGAGACGACCAACAGCCTGCCGGCGAGCGTGCTGGCGAATCAGCGGTTGACCGGCTGGGTGATCGGCACGTCCGGCGCCTCCACCTACGGCCAGGGGATAGCTCAGCTTTTTGATAACGCGCCCATCACCTTTTTTGACGCCCCCACTGCGAGTGGCGGTTGGGGTGGGCTGGATTTGAGCGCCCCTTATGTCATCACCAAGGTGGGCTATTATCCGCGCGCCAGTTTTGCTTGGCGGATGACGGACGGCCAGTTTCAAGGGTGCAACGTGGCGGATTTCAGCAGCGGCGTGGTGACGCTTTACACGATTGGCAGCCAACCGGCGGATGGAACGACGACAGTGCAGACTGTCTCCAATCCCGGTGCGTTCCGTTATGTGCGTTACATCGGGCCGGACAACGGCTATTGCAACGCGGCGGAAATCCAGTTCCAAGGCTATCCGAGTCCGGCGCTGGCGCCATCGGTGCCGTGGGGCTTGGCGGCTGCCGAGGGCAGTGCGCAAGTGACGCTGACGTGGAGCGGAGCCGCTGGCGTCACCGGATTCAACTTGAAACGCGCCACCACCTCCGGCGGACCTTACACCCAGATCGCGACCAACCTGACATCCGCCTATTACGTGGATACGAACGTGTTGAATTACACGACGTATTACTATGTGGTGACAGCCATCAATGCGACCGGTCAAAGCGGCAATTCATCTGAAGTGAGCGCGACGCCGTCGGACATGGCGTTTTACTACAAGTTCGACGAGAGCAGCGGCACGACGGCGGCGGATGCAAGCGGCAATGGCAACAGCGCCAGCCTGATGAGCGGGGCCACTTGGACGACCGGCATTTTCAGCAACGCGGTTCATTGCGACGGCACCACCAACGGCTATCTGACTCTGCCGTCGGGAGTGGTCAACGGAATCAGCGATTTCACGGCGTCGGTGTGGGTAAAGACGGATGTGAGTGCGATGTGGGCGCGGGTGTTTGATTTTGGTTCCGGAACGGGGACGTATATGTTCCTGGCCCCGGTCAACAGCGCGGGCAAGGTGCGCTACGAGATTATCAACGGAGGCGTCGTGCAGGATCTTGACAGTCCATCGGCCATGTCCGTTGGCGTTTGGCATCACCTGGCGGTGGCGCAGTCGGGCACGACGGGCATTCTGTATGTGGACGGCGTGGCGGTCACGACCAACAGCAGCATGACGCTCAATCCGTCCAGCCTCGGAAACACAACGCTAAATTACATCGGCAAATCGCAATGGGCATCCGATCCCAATTTGACCGGCAGCGTGGATGATTTCCGTGTTTACACCCACGCCTTGAAATCATCGGAAGTTCTCGCCCTGGCGCTGACGCCTTCCATTCCGGGCGGATTGACGGCCGTGCCGGTGCCGGGCAATACGCAAGTGGCATTGAGTTGGAACGCCGTGAGCGGAGCGACGAGTTACAACTTGAAACGCGCGCCGGTGAGCGGCGGAAGTTACACCACCGTGACTAACATTACCGGAACCAGCTTCACGAACACTGGGTTGGTGAACCTGACGACGTATTACTATGTGGTCGCAGCGGTGACAGCCAAGGGCGAAACGCCGAATTCGGCGGAAGTGAGCGCCACGCCTTACAACAGCGCGCCGCCGGTGCCGTTGAACCTGACGGCCACGCCGGGAAACGGACGCGCGATCCTGCGCTGGAACGCCGCCTTGACCGCCAGCGGATACAAACTCTGGCGTTCGACGACGAGCGGCAGCGGCTATGCACAGATCGGCAGCCCCTCGGGCACCAGCTACCTTGATTTGGGGGTGACGAACGGGGCGGTTTATTACTACGTCGTATCGGCGACGAACAATCTGGGCGCAAGCGCCACCTCGACGGAGGCGAACGCCACACCGCATTTGATCACGGTGGTTTGGAGCGCGGCGCTGAACAACATTTGGGATTCCACCTCGACCAACTGGCTGGATGGCGGGACGCCCACGCTTTATCAGGATGCGGACACGGTAACGTTTGACGACAGCGCCACCGGCTCGACAACGATCTCGATTCCGGCAGCGGTCACGCCCTTGCAGGTCAATGTCAACAACACTGCGGTCACTTATGCCATCAACGGCAGCGCGATTGGCGGAACGGGGAGCCTAGTCAAGTCTGGTTACGGAACCTTGGCCTTGAACAGCGCAAACAGCTATAGCGGCGGCACGACGAACAATGGCGGAACCATTAACCTGGGCAATGGCGGAGCCTTGGGCACGGGTCCGTTGGTGCTGAACGGCGGCGTGCTGGGGAACCTGGTGCAAATGACCTTCGCCAACAACATCGTCATCGGCAGCGGCGCCAATGCGATTCAACTGGCCAGCGGGAACAACCTGACGTTGCCGGGAACAGTGTCGGGGAATGGCTCGCTGACGCTGGGCAACAGCGGCAACGGGTCCTCGCTGTATCTGTCTGGCACCAACGCGATGAGCGGCGGCATGGTGCTCGTGGCCAACAACGCCAACTATGTGCGCTTTGCCTCGCCGGCGGCCGGCAATGCCAACGTGGACTGGCTGTTCCTCAACGCGAACGCCTGGCAGACGTCGTTTGATTTTGGGAGCGGCACGATCAACTTCGGCTCGCTGTCGGGCGACGGAGGCATGCAGGACAACGTCATCGGTTCGATGAATGTGACCCTGCAAGTGGGTGGCAACAACCACCCGGCGACCTTCTCCGGTGTCATCCATGACAATGGCACGGGCACGGGACCGATTGGGCTGACGAAGATCGGCACGGGCACGCAGTGGCTGACCGGGGCGTGCGATTATTCCGGCGCGACCATTGTGAGCAACGGCGAGTTGGTGGTTTCCACGGCGCTGGCCGGCATGAGCAGTTGCAGTGTCAGCAGCGGTGCCACCTTGGGCGTGACCAACCTTTCATCCAGTGCGGGCACGATCTCAAACCTGACGTTGGCGGCGGGCAGCACTTTGGAACTGATGAACATGACGAGCCTGGCGGTGCCATTCCTGACGGGCAGCAATGTGGTGGTGAGTGGCGTTTGCACGGTGAAGGTCACCCAGGCGGCCTCGACGATTGCGCAGGGCACCTATCCGCTGGTGAACTATGCGGGCAAGTTCCAGGGCAGCTTTGCAAGTCTGCAGTTGCAGTTGCCGTCGGGCATCAGCGGCGTGCTGGTGAGCAATGCCAATCAGATTGCGTTGACCATCACGACGGTTACCGTGCCGCCGGCCCCGGCGACGCTGGCGGCCATTGCCGGCAGTGCGCAAGTGACGTTGAACTGGAGTTCGGTCTTCAGCGCCACCGGTTATAATATTTGGCGCTCCACGACCAGCGGCAGCGGGTATTCGCTGGTGGCCGGCAACTCTGGCACCAGCTACACCGACACGGGTTTGGTGAACAATCAGACCTATTATTACGTCGTGACCGCCACCAACATTGCCGGTGCCAGCGGCTATTCCCCCGAAGCCAGCGCCATGCCACAACTGAGTTCGGTCTGGACGGGCGCGACCAATGCCAACTGGGATTTCACGACCACCAATTGGTCTCGCAATGGCACCACCGCCACCTATGCGAACAATGGGATCACGCGTTTTGACGACACAGTATTAAGCAACGCCACCATCAATGTTGCGACGACGGTGTCGCCGATGATGATGGTGGTGAGCAACTCTGTTCAAAGCTATGCCTTCTCCGGCAGCCCCATCACCGGCACCGGCAGCTTGAGTAAGTGGGGTTCCAATCCGCTGACGATGAGCGGCGCGAACACCTACAGCGGCGGAACCACCAATTACTCCGGCAGCATCGTTTTGGGCGCCAGCTCCACCGGCAGCGGCAACAGCGTCACGTCCGGCCCGTTGGGCACCGGCAAGGTGACCTTGAGTGGCGGCACGTTGCAAATGAACGCTCAAACGCTGGGCAATAATCTTTTCGTCTCATCCAACACCACGAGCATCGTGGAAAATAGTGTCAACAACGGAACCCTTGGCGGGAATGTAACTGGCAGCGGAACCATCACCATTCAAAACTCCAGCGGCACCAGTCTTTCTGATATCCTTACCGGCGACTGGAGCGGGTTCGCCGGCACGGTGAGCTATTATGCCTCGGCTAGCATTAGGACCATCAATCTCTTCGCGCAGGCCGCCAGCGGCACCTTTGTGGCGACCAATTCGATCTGGAGCCTTTCCAGTCCATCGAACACTGGCTCGCGGCTGTCTGCCGGCAACGCCGGCACGACGAATATTCTGCTCGGCGCGCTTTCCGGTCCTAGCGGTTACCTCGATGACAATAATTTTGGAGCCGGCAACATCCTCACTTTTTACATCGGCTACTTGAATACCAACACGACGTTTGGAGGCATCATTGAAAATCAGTATGCCGGCACGACGGCGCTGACGAAGGTCGGCACGGGCACGTTGACGTTGACCGGCGTGAACACCTACACCGGCAACACGACGGTGAGCAATGGCATGCTGCTCATCACCACCGTATCGGCGGCGAAGGGAAATTACACCGTGGCCAGCGGCGCGACGCTCGGCGTCAATAACACGTCGAGCAGCTCGGCCTTGGTTTCCAATCTCACCGTTGTGGCCGGGTCAAAACTGGAGTTTCAGAACGTCGCCAGCCCAACGATGTCGCTGATCGCCGCGAGCAACGTGACCGTGAGCGGCAGTTGCGCGGTGAAGCTCACGGGCACGGGCGGGCTGGCGGCTGGCAACAGCTATCCGCTGGTCAGTTACGCCGGCACGTTGGGTGGCACTTTTGCGAACCTGCAATTGCAGATGCCCTACGGCTGGCGCGGCACGCTGGCGCAGGTCGGCAAACAAATTGTGCTCACCAACGTGGCGGTGGTTTCAACCGTGCCGCCGCAAATGAATCTGGCGATATCCAACCAGCAATTCCAAATTGTCTGGCCGCAGGCCAACACCGGCTGGCGATTGCAGGCGCAGACCAATTCGCTGAATTCAGGACTTGGCACCAACTGGGCGGACGTATCGCTCGCGGTTTTCACCAACCAGATCACCGTTCCGATGGTAATCTCTAACGGCGGCGTCTTTTACCGGCTGATTTATCCATGATGCGGCTGGCCAAGAAATTTATCGGCAACCTCGACGAGGAAATCATCCGTGAAATGACTTTCACGAGACATCGCAGCCAGACCGTTCCGGGACGCGTCGGCTGGGGCGACAGCCGAATCCATGCAGTTGGATTTGGGGGCGCACGCGTCCCGCGTGCTGCCGACGGCGTCGCGCCGTCGGCTTCGTTCCACCAGCTTCCACACCGTTCAGTGAAAGAAAGTTTGTGGAACCGGGTTTTTGGCGCGACGCCGAAAACCACACGCCAGAGGCGTGTGTGCTCCCCATTTCTACTGCATGGTTCCGGCTTAATCGTAATCGGCAGAAAACAGGGATTAAGATTAGGATTACGATTGAGATTAGGACACTGCCGGCAAGATCGCCCGTTGGCGGGGAGCCCATCCGTCCGGCTTAATTGTCGTTCTTGTCCAGGCAGTCGCGGACGATCTTGGTGAGTTCGGCGGTGCCGTAGGGCTTTTGGATGAAGCTGGCGTGGGTGCGCTGGAGAATTTCGCTGTTCACCTCATCGGCCGTGTAGCCGCTCATGAAGACGACCTTGAGCTTGGGCGATTCGGCGGTGAGCTGCTCGGCGAGTTGCAAGCCGGAGACGCCTTCGGGCATGACCATGTCGGTGAGCAGCAGGTCAATCTGGTCGGGGTTTTGCTGCCAGACCTTAAGGGCTTCGCGGCCGGAGGCGGCTTCGAGGATCTGGTAGCCGGCGTCCCGCAGGATTTCCCGCGCGAGTTCGCGCAGCATCGGCTCGTCCTCGACAATCAGAATGCATTCGTGGCCGCCGGCGGCGGGCGCGGCGGCGGGGGCCTCGGCGGGAAGGGCTTCAACCGTGGTTTCCGCATTGGCCGGGAGATAGACGGTGAAGGTGGAGCCGCAGCCGGGCTGGCTCAGGACTTCCACCCAGCCGCCGTGCTGGCGGGCGATGTTGAACACGGTGGCGAGGCCGAGGCCGGTGCCTTTGCCGACGTCCTTGGTGGTGAAAAAGGGCTCGAAAATATGGGCGCGCGTGGCCTCGGTCATGCCGCAGCCGGTGTCGGTGACCTCGAGCTTCACGAAATGGCCGGCGCTGGACTCGGGATGCTGCTCGGCGTGTTCGGGACCGACGAAGGTCTCGGAAATCTCGATGATGAGCGTGCCGCCGTTCGGCATGGCGTCGCGGGCATTGCTGGCGAGGTTCATCACGACCTGCTCGATCATGCTCTGGTCGGCGTGGACGAAGGGCAGGATGGCCGGGCTTTTGAATTGCAACTGGATGGTTTCGCCGACGAGGCGTTCGAGCATCTTGCTGGTGCTGCCGACGACTTCGCGGAGGTCGAGCGGCTTGGGCTGCATGACGTTTTTGCGGCTGGTCAACAGCAGTTGCCGTGTCAGCCGCGCCGCGCGGTCGCCGGCGGAATAAATCTGCGTGAGCTGTTCCTTGGTTTCGGCGGGAAGTTTTTCATCGGTGAGCAGCTTGCTGGCGTGGCCCTGGATGATGGTGAGCATGTTGTTGAAATCATGCGCGATGCCGGCGGCGAACTGGCCGAACGTCTTCATCTTCTCTGATTGCATCAACTGCGCTTCCAGGTTCAGCCGCGCGGTGATGTCCTCGCCGTAGCCATGCACCACCTCGCTCGCCAGCACCGGGAGGAATTGCCAGGCGATGGTGTGGCCGTTGAGCTTGGTGAGCAGGCCGGTGCGCGGCAGGCCGGTGCCGAGGCAGTTGCGCACGATGCCGCCGATGTCTTCCGGCAAAATCTGGCGCGGGTGTTCCACGTCGAGCGACCGCGCCAGCTGCTCGGCGGCGACGTTGAAATAATTCACCGAGCCATCGGCGGCCAGTTCCAGCGCGGCATTGGGGTTTTCCTTCACGAACGCCGCCAGCTTCCCGGTCTCCGCCTCGGCGCGGATGCGTTCGGCGGCCATGCCCACGACGTTGGCGATGGCGAGGAGGAACTGGATGTCGTCCGGCGAAAAATCCCGCTGGTGCGTGGAGTGCGCGGCGAGCACGCCAAAGGGTTTGCTGCGCGTGGGGATCGCCACCGCCGCGCCGCTGACCACGCCGAGTTCCACCAGCAGCGGCGACTTGGCGAAGATGGTTTCCTGGCTCCAATCATTGACTACGGAAACTTCGCCCGTCTCCGCCGTCCATGACATCTGCGATTGTTTCGGCTGGGGAAATGTGTTGTTGTCATCGGCCTTGGGAACCAGCCCATAGACCGCCAGCGGCTGCAACCGTCCGTCCGGCAGCCGCTGGTAGAGCATGGCGTATTCCACGGCGAACATTTCCGCCACGCGATGCACGGCCTGCTCGTAGATGACCGACAAGTCGCGGTTCGTCAGCGCGCATTGGCCGACGGCGGCGACGGAAGTCTGCTGCATGGTGCGGTTGAGAAATTTCCGTTCCGCGTCGTCGCGTTCCTTCTGGCGCTGCTGCAATGCCGCCGCCATCTCGTCGAATTTTTCCGCGAGCAGGCCGATTTCGCCCTCGGCCTCCTTCAAGCCCGAGCGCGCCGCGAAATCGCCGGCGGTCAGCCGCTGCACCGCGCGGATGAGCGCCCGCACCTGCCGCAAAATAAAATGCTCGCCGCCATACCACGCCGCGACGAGCGCGAGCACGCCGACGATAAAGCTTTCCCATGGCACGTTTAGCGCGTAGCGACGCAGCCAGTCCGGCGCGTAGTCCCAGAACCAGTTCTGGTTGACGATAAACGTCAGCACCAGCGCCGGCGAAATCCAGAGAAATACACTCGCCACCAGCTGCATCCGCACGCTGGAGAATTTTTTGACGAGTTGGGGGATCATTGGCCGGGGAAGAATACAACGCAAACTTTCGGCGGCAAAATATATTTCAACCGGCCGCCGCCAGCGCCGCCGAGCGCCCGCGCGGCAGTCGTTCCAGGTGAAAAATCAAAAAGCCGTGCAGCCAGTCGCGCAGTTCATCCACCTGCGCGGCCGACAGCTTCAACCGCGTGCTGTCGGGCGCGTCGTTGGCGAGCATCGCGGCGACGATTTTCTTCGCGCCCGGCGTCAGCCGCGCGTCCGTCAGGTCTGGCTCCTGTCCCAGTTCCCGCAGCAGCCTGAGTTCAAAGGCGAAGATATTTGGCGCGGACGGGGTTTGTCCGCACAGCGATTGGAGAAAGCGCCGCGCGAGTTGGTAGATTTTCGGCAATGGCGTTTCCGTTTCCGTCGCCTGCACGATGAAATTGGCCGCGTAGGCCGCCTGTTGCAATTTCACGATGTCCGTGCGGATGGCGCTGTGCGACTCCAGCAGCTTCACTTCGCGGAGATTGTGCAAATCAGAGCTGCGGCTGCGGCTGAAGGAAAAATCCGCCGCGTAAAACAAATCCAGCTTGCCGGCGAACGGCGATTTCGGACGGCGCGCACCCTTGGCCACGGTGGCGATGCGGCCAAGTTCCGGCGTGAGCCAGTGGACAATGAGGCTGGTTTCTGTGAGCGGACGGGTGCGCAGGATCAGGCCGCTGGCGGTTTCGGTTTTCATCGAAACGAGGATGGAGGATGGAAGATTGAGGATGGCATGAAGCGCGGCGCGTTTCTATCCTGCATCCACCATTTTCTATCTTCGCTTTTCCGCCAACGGCGGAAGTTCCGGCGCAATGGAACCGAGGCTGACGATGTATTTGATGCCGTCGGCCACGCTCATGTCGAGCTTGGTGACTTTTTCCTCCGGCACCAGCACGAGGAATCCGGAGGTCGGGTTCGGCGTCGTGGGGATGAACACGGCGACGACTTTTTCCTTCGTCTTCTGCTGCACCTCGCCGCGCTGCTCGTTCGTGATGAAGCCGATGGAATACATTCCTTCGCGCGGAAATTCCACCAGCACGACGGTCTTGAAGGAATCCTTGTTGCCGGAGAACGCCTCGTTGACCTGCTTGATCGCACCGTAAAACTTGTTCACCACCGGCACGTTCATCATCGCCGTGTCGAGCCATTCGAGCATCCGCTTGCCGATGTAATATTGCGCCGCCACGCCGACGGTGGTGATCATTGCCGCCGCCAGCACGAGCGCCAGCAGGCTCCAATACCAGAACATCGCGCCGTCCAGACCGTTCGCGTAGATAAGCTTCGGCGCGAGGCAATACGGCAGGAAAAATAGCAGCGTATCGGTGAAGCTGGAGATCGTTCCAAAAATCCACTTCACCGCCGCCAGCGTCAGCAACGCCGGCAGCGACACCGCCAGTCCAGTCAGGAAACTGCGGCGCCAGCGGGCAAAAAAAGTTTTTCTCACGCGCCGAGTTTAGCCGGGCGCGACAGTTGTGCGAATGAAAATCTTTGCGCCAGCCGCCGCACCAGCCGGTTTTCCTCGCGTTTCATCGTGCGCCGCAAAGCCGGCTTCAAATCGTCGTAGCCAAGCAGATGCAAAATGCCATGGACGACGTAGCGCACCACTTCCGCCTGCCAGCTGGTGCCAAATTCTTTTGCCTGCTTGATGGCGTCATCCACACAGACAAACAACTCGCCGTGCAATTGTTTCCGCTTTCCGCTTTCCGCCTTCCGCTTTTCCGAGTGGTCGAACGTGATGACATCCGTCGAGCCTTCATGCTGGAGAAATTGCCAGTTCACCCGCGCCATTTTCTTCGCGCCGACGAGGTGGATGCCGAGTTCCGCCTCGGTGATTTCAAGTTCCGTGAAAAGTTCGGCCACGATCTGCTTCAAAAAGCGCGCGCTGATTTTCTTCGTCCTTTGGCGGTTGGCGACACTTACCAGCAGCAAGCATGGAGGATGGAAAATTGAAGATGGCATGGCGAGCAGGGCGTTTTTCTATTCTCCATCTTCCATTATCCATCCTCGTTTCATTTCGGCTCCGCGCCACGGCTGCGATGGTTTTCGTAGGCTGCGATGATGCGCTGCACCAGCGGATGCCGCACCACGTCGCGCTTGGAAAACTCAATGATGCCAATGCCTTCCGTGCCGTGCAGCGCACGGTGCGCTTCGGCGAGGCCGGAGTGTTTGTGCGACGGCAAATCCACCTGCGATTCGTCGCCGGTGATGACCGCCTTCGAGCCGTGGCCGAGCCGCGTGAGAAACATCAGCATCTGTTCCGTCGTGGAATTTTGCGCTTCGTCCAAAATGATGAACGCTCCGTTCAGCGTGCGCCCGCGCATATAGGCGAGCGGCGCAATCTCAATCGTGCCGCGCTCGGTGAGCTTCACAATTTCCTCCGTCGGCATCATGTCCTGCAACGCGTCGTGCAGCGGGCGCAGATAAGGCGTGATTTTTTCGAGCAAATCACCCGGCAAAAACCCCAGCGCCTCGCCGGCCTCGACCGCCGGGCGCGTCAAAATGATCCGCGACACCGTGCCTTCGCGCAGCGCGGACAAAGCCATCGCCACGGCCAGATAGGTTTTGCCCGTGCCCGCCGGCCCGATGCCGAACGTCACGTCGTGCTGGCGGATGGCGTCGAGATATTTTTTCTGGCCGACGGTTTTGGCGGTCACGCCGGGCTTGCGTTCGTGCGTGGTCACGCGGTCGCTGACCATGTCCTTGAGCGTGGTGCCGCCCTCGTGCTTCACCACGTTCAGCGCATGCAGGAACTCGCGGTTCTTCACCGGCGATCCGGTTTTCAACAGGCTTTCCAGCGATGTAAATAAATGCTTGGCGCGCTCAATGTCAGCCGCCGTGCCTTCCAATTTAATCCAGCCTTCGCGGGAAGTCGCCTTGACGCCCAATTCGAGTTCAAGCGTCGCCAGATTGCTCGGCTCGTGGTTGAACAACTGCTGCGCGAACCGCGCGTTCTCGTAATGAAGGGTTTCAGTGGCCACAGATGAAATTTATTTTAACAGTTCTGCCCGCAGTTTCGCCGCGATCTCCTTCAACGCATCGGGCACGACGCTCGTATTCGCAAGCACCGGCATGAAATTCGTATCGCCATTCCAGCGCGGCACGATGTGGACGTGCAGATGTTCCGCGATGCCCGCGCCGGCGACCTTGCCGATATTGATGCCCACGTTGAATCCATCCGGCTTCATCACCGCCGACAAGGCATTGCTGCAACGCCGCACGAGTTTCCACAAGTCGGTGAGTTCCTCGTCCGTCAGCCCGTTCAAATCCGGCACTTCTTTGTAAGGCACGACCATCAGGTGCCCGCCGTTGTAGGGATAACGGTTAAGGAGCGCAAAACAGGTGCGCTCGCGCACGACGACGAGATTTTCCACGTCATCGGACGATTGCGCGATGCGCGCGAACAAGCCTTCCTTCAGTTCCGGCTTGGGCGACAAAATGTATTCGATGCGCCACGGCGCGTGGAGTGAGTCCATGGGGGAAAAGTTAAAACGCGGGGCGAATAAGGAAAGCCAAAATCACTTCCGTCCCCGAAACAGATACTTCGCAAATAAAATTAATCCGGAGAATTTATAATTGGGATCCACGTATTTCTCGATGACGTAAAACGCGAAATAATAAAATCGGCAAAAACTCCAGATGGTCAACGCGAGCAATACGGCTGTCTGCCATTTCAAGTTGTCGAGCAGCAGCAACACGGTTGCGATGATGCCGATGAGCAGGAACAGTAGTCCCTTGAGCTTGATCCAAAATGGATTCGACAGGTCTTTCATGCGAACAGACTCAACACCGCCGTCGCCGCGCGTCCCGCCGCGCCGGGCGCGCCGAGCGAGGCCACGATTTGGGCAAGCTGCGCCTTGATTTTTGCTCGTTGAACTTCGTCCTGCAACAGTTTCAGCGCGGCCTGCGAAAGATTTTCCGGCGTGGCTGCTGACTGGATGAATTCAGGATAAACTTCCTCGCCCGCGAGCAGGTTGGGCATCGTCAGCGATTTCACCGTCACAATGCGCCGGGCTATCTGATAGGTGAGCCACGAAGTTTTGTAGAGCGTCACCGTCGGCACGCCGAAGAACGCGCACTCCATCGTCACCGTGCCCGTCGAGGCGAGGGCGACATCCGATTCCGCCAGTGCCCACGGCAGTTCGCCGATCTGGATTTCCAGATTCGTCGCGCCGAGCGATTTTGCGAGCGTCACCAGCGCCGGATTCGGCAAAACCATCTTCGCCTTCGCCGCCGGCAATTTTTCCTGAATCAACTTCAGCGCCGCCAGCATCACGGGCAGATGTTTTTTGATTTCGCTCGTCCGGCTGCCGGGCAGCAACAGAATTTGCGGTTGGCGATTGGCGATTGACGCGCCTCCCGCCGATCCGCTCGTAAATCGCAAATCGTCATTCGCAAATCTCCCGATCATCGGGTGTCCGACAAACTCCACGCGCAGTTTCGGCGCGCGCCGTGCATACCAGTCTTTCTCAAACGGGAAAATGCTCAACAGCAGATCGTAGTCGCGCGCCAGCTTGTCCGCGCGGCCGGGCCGCGACGCCCACACCTGCGGCGACACGAACTGGACGATTTTCGGATTCCACTTGGAAAAGGGATTTTCGCGGACGTATTTTTTGATAGCCTGGCCGAACCGCAGGTTGAATCCGCCAAAATCAATGCCGATGATTATTTCCGGCTTGCGCTCGATGGCCAGCGCGAGCAGTTGATTGAACAGCCGGCGGAACTCAAAATATTTCTTAAGCACGTCCGTGATGCCAATGACCGAATGCTGGGTGAGGTCGAAAG
The DNA here is from genome assembly GCA_003151855.1 of Limisphaerales bacterium. Lineage (GTDB taxonomy): Bacteria > Verrucomicrobiota > Verrucomicrobiia > Limisphaerales > UBA11358 > UBA11358. The sequence goes on from PLYV01000155.1 coordinate 31,377, forward strand.
CCAGTTCTACGCCGGCGGCGGACATCTTCGCGCCGCCCGCGCCAAAAAACTTCGCGTCCGGCAACTGGCCGCGCAAGGCGGACACCAGTTCCGCCGCGAGCAGATCTCCGCTCGCTTCCCCGGCGATGAGCATGAAAGTTTTCGGTTTCAATTGTTGATTTGGCAGGAGACGACGTGATGTGTCTCTAGCTTTGATTTTGTTTTCATCCAGTTCGCGTTTAATTTGTAGGAGACGACGTGAGGAGTCTCAAACTTATTTTCATTGTATAGATATACTTGCAGACTTGTCACTCCGTCGTCGGTAAAAAATGTTGTGGAAATCAGGTGTTTCAGGACTGTTGCTGCCGGTGTTTTTGCCGCTGCCGAAGCCAAGCTGCCATTTGGAATATTTGTATTTCCAGATGGCGGAGTCATTTTTCTATCCACCGGTAGGAAGTTATGGAATAGATTGGGCGAGATTCCCCGATGAAGAAAAAATCATTCCCGCTCTCGGAAGTCTATCGGCTGCTCGAACCCGGCCCGGTCGTGCTGGTCACGACGAGCCGCGCCGGGCGGGCGAACGTCATGCCGATGTCTTGGCACACGATGCTGGAATTCGAGCCGCCGCTTGTCGGCTGCGTCGTCAGCAACCAGAACTACTCGTTCGCCACGCTCAAGGCCACCAAAGAATGCGTGATCAACATCCCGACGGTGGAACTCGCGAAAAAAGTGGTGGCTTGTGGAAATCTTTCCGGCGCGGACACGGACAAGTTCCGCGCCGTCGGCCTCACGCCAGTGCCGGCAACCTGCGTCCGTCCGCCGCTCATCGCCGAATGTTATGCGAGTCTGGAATGCAAGGTCGTGGATGCGAAACTGGTCAGCAAATATAACTTCTTTATCCTCGAAGTCGTGGCGGCGTGGATTGACTCATCGCGGAAACGGCCGCGCACCATCCATCATCAGGGCGAAGGCGTGTTCATGGTGGCGGGACGGACACTGCATCTGCCGTCGCCCATCACTTCCCGGGGTGGCAGTTGACGGATTGGCGACAGCGGCGTTTGCGGACAAGCAATGGGCCGGTGAGGCTATCGGGCATCCGCATGGGTCACTTTTGCTTCCCGCCTGAGTCTCATCGGCCTGATGAAACATAGTCCCGTTCCGCCGGTTTTCAAGGGGCGCAAGTTCCGGATGTGCCGGCTACCGGTCGCGTCTGGTTCTTGGAAAAAGAGTGAGCCATTTTCTGGATAAATTGTTTGAACGAAAGACCAGCCCGGCAGTCGAACTCTGCGTATCTGACCAACTGATCTTTTGTCAGCAGCGACGACAATCTGGCAAAGGGCTTTTCTAAATCAACGGGACGGCGTCGCTGTCCGTCCCGACAATTTCTCTTCGTTTCGTCCGCTGGATTGCATGGCTGTCGGCGGCTATTTTTTTTGCGCCAAGTGAAAAATTTCACAAACTTTTCTTGCGGTGCCGGTGCCGGATTGATAAATAAGGCGGACGATTTTTGTTTAGCAGCGCAGCTTTTAATGGGCTGCGGTTTTAACTTTTAGACGAAGTGATTTTCCCGAAGTGGACAAATAGTTTGCCTTTTCTGCTGGCCGCCGGCGCGGCTTTCGCAGGCATAGGCGTTGCCGCTGGCGTGACGATTTATCTCACGCCCAAATACACCCGTGCGGGCTATCAGCCGGTGCAGCCGGTGCCGTTCTCGCACAACATCCATGCGGGCCAGCTCGGCCTGGACTGCCGCTTCTGCCATAACGGCGTGGAGCGTTCCTGGTTTGCCAATCTTCCCGGTGCGTCCACCTGCATGAACTGCCACAACGTCGTGCTCAAGGATGACCCGCGCCTGCAGATCGTCCGCGACAGCGCGGCGAACAACACGCCGATTCCGTGGGTGCAGGTGCACAAGACGCCGGACTACGTTTATTTCAACCACGAAGTCCATGTGGATCGCGGCATCAGTTGTGTGAAATGCCATGGGCGAATTGACCAGATGGACGAGGTGCGCCACGAGAAGTCGCTCAGCATGAGTTTCTGTCTGGATTGCCATCGTGATCCGGCGGCGAACATCCGCCCGACGGACAAGGTCACCAAACTGGACTGGCAGTGGAGCACCAATGCCGCTGAAGCTGACAAGCTGCAAACTGTCGAAGGTAAGAAACTTGTGGAACACATGCGCGTCGAATCGCTGCAAAGCTGCTCGGCCTGCCACCGTTAAATGAATCCGAATCCGACCAATTCAACGCCCGCGAACGGCCGCCGTTACTGGCGCAGCCTCG
>PLYV01000172.1 GCA_003151855.1 Limisphaerales bacterium
GCAGCGTTACTGCTGCCTCGTTGATCCTTGGTGGTTATTCTTGAACAGAGATGTCAAAGAGCAAATCGGTGATTGAATGGCGCTCATCCCGGCCGGCACGTTCATAAGGGGCGGCGACTGGCGGGACTACGCTGCCACCGTCCGGTGCGTAGCTCGCGACAATCACAAACCGAGCCTACCCAACAGTCTGATTGGTTTTCGTTGTGTGCGGGGGTTTTAGGTTCTGATCTTCTATGGCAGTTCCAGCCAACCTTGGCACAGTTGCCATGAGGCTGGAAAAAGCGGCGGAGGGCCGCCGCAGTCCAAGCGCTGGCGCGATTTCCTGTGACCGGCGTAGGCGCGCAGCGTCTTGGAGTGCTCCAGCCCTCTGGAGCTTTCCCGCGTGAACCAAAATGCGCCAATGTCAACATGAACTGCTCTACGGCAGGCAAGGATGTCCGCCGCCACAGACCGTCGCCTGCACCTCAAATTTTCAGTCAGGCGAGCCAATTTCAAAACCTCTGAAGCCGACCTGTAAAGGCTCGTTTTCGTTGAGATTTGAGCCTCCTTACGTCGGCTGCTACGGGGTTTTGAAAAAAAACCTCTCTTGAATCAAAGTCAGGGCTCGACGGAGTCTCGCCCCACCAGATCTCGTTCAGGGCTTGCCTGCCGGAGCATTCGTGCTGAGGTTGTTGGTCTGGCTGGCTTTGTCCGCCGCCAGACGCGCTTCCATGGCGTTGACACAGATTTGGGCTTGATCCTTTGCCTCCGCGCCTTGGGCGGAAGCCAGAGCCTGCCGGGCCTTGGCCAGTCCTTCTGCTTGCTTGCCGGTCTGGAACAGCAAGATGGCCCGGTTCACGGCGATGTCCGTGATGTTGGTGGTCGCCACTTGCTCCGCGCGGTCGAACGCCGCGCTGGCCAGCGCCACATCCCGATTTGCAATGAACGGATCGGTGGCAATTTTGGCTCCCAACTCGCACAACCCCGACGCATCGTTGGTCCGGAGGGTCAACAGAATCCGGCCCGCCTGCCCGACTTGCGGATCTCCCTGACGGGCCATCACCAGGTATTGCTCCAACTGATCCCGGGCCAGAATGTTTTTTTGCGCCTGCTCCAAGTTGTATCGGCCCGACACGATTTCATCCACCACCTCACCCAATCCCTGCCGCAGCGGGTGGCCTTGCCAGAGCACCTTGCCGTCCTTGCCCACGACATACGCCCGGGGAAGCATCATCTGTTTGAAGGCCCGCTGATAGCTGGCCGTGGTGGCGCGGATGTTGTCGGCGGCGACGGTGTATTCAATTTCCGCCCCTTTGAGCTGGACGAAGTCCTTGAGCGGCTCCGCCGGCTCGTCACTGATGGCCACGACGACCACTCCTTTGTTCTGAAACATCTTCTGGAGATTGTTAAGGTTGGTTATGGCGAATTCGTTGGCCCGGCTTAAGGTGCAGAACACCAGGACGTAAATGTTCGTGCCGGCCTTGAAATCCACCGGCTTGCCCTTGATCCATTCCATGACGGTGATGGGCGGGGCGGGGTCGCCGAGCTTGTCGGCAAAGCTGGAAACGGGGGCAAAACAGGCCATCAGGCCCACGAGCAAGACTGCGTGTTTATTAATCATCGTTTATGAGTTTTTTTCAGAACCGGATGTTAAGCAAGTCTAAAATCAGTTGGACTTTCCCCGGGGGCGCAACTTGACACTGCCGCCACGCAATTCCGAAAAACCGGAGCGCCGGCTTGCAGCCGGCTTACGATGTTCTCTGTCCATCGGAACGTGGGGGTTCCGCTGCGGTCAAAGCCGGCTGCAAGCCGGCGCTCCGGCGGCAGTGCCAAGCTGCGCCCTTTCCCCAGTTTTTACCAGCAGCCGAAAACACGTTGTCGGTTTGGTGTTGCGAGGACGGGAGTCCGGCGGCACCAAGGACACCAGACGCCCAATCTTGAGAGCAACCCCACTGCCGCCGTCAACGTCAGATTCGACTNNTTTGTCCGGCCTTACCGGGGCCGCTTTTTCCTCGGCCTGCTCTGCGGCATTTTTTACGGCCTGAGCAATGGCGCGTTGCTCGCGGTCGCCAAAGTGGTCATGGATTTGATTTTTACCGGCCACACCAACTTTTACGACCAGCTTGAGAAGGCTCCGCAGTGGATCCGTCCGCTCACGCACTGGCTTGCTTCGGCGCTGCCGGAATTTCATGCGCCCGCCGCGAATGACACCATCCGCTGGCTGCTGGTCATCGGCACTATTCCCGCCATCATGCTGGTGCGCATCTCGCTGGCCTATTTGAGCATTTACCTTACGAACTGGTCGGCCATGCACGCCATCGCCGACATCCGCACCAAACTGTTCGGCCATCTCCAGAATCTTTCGCTCGGATTTTTCAACCGCGCCAGCACCGGCGATTTGATCGCGCGCATCACCAACGACACCGTGGTGCTTTACAACATTATCGGCAATTCGTTTGCGTCCATGGTCAGGGATCCGGTCACGATTCTCTGCTTGCTTGGCTACCAGCTTGCCATCCAGCCCATGTTGACGTTGGTGTCCGTCATCGTGTTTCCCGTGTGCCTCGTGCCGATCATCATCTTCGGACGCAAAGTCCGCAAATCCGCCCGCGCCGTGCAGGAGCACAACGCCACGCTCACGAACCTGATGCACGAATCTTTCACCGGCAACCGCGTCATCAAGGCCTACAACCTCGAGGCCACCGTCATCGGGCAGTTCAACGCCATCGCGCAGAAATACGTCAACCAGCTCATGCGCGTCATCCGCGCGAACGAAATCCCCAGCCAGCTCATGGAGCTTTTCGGCGCGACCGGCATCGCGCTGGTGTTCCTCTACGTTTTGCGCCTGCCGGAAGGGCAGCGGCCGGATATGGAGGACTTCGGCGTGTTTGTGCTGGCCATCGTGTCGATTTACGGCCCGATCAAAAACCTGACCCGGCTGCACAACCAGTTGCATCAGGCGCGCGCCGCCAGCGAGCGCGTCTTCCAACTGCTCGCCACGGAGAACACGATTCCCGAACCGGCTGCGCCGAAAATGCTCCATGCCGACAAGGCGGACATCGTCATTGAAAACGTGGGCTTCAGCTTCGGCGACAAAAAAGTCCTGCAAAACATCAACCTCACCGTCCGCGCCGGCCAGATGGTTGCGCTCGTCGGCGCGAGCGGTTCCGGCAAGACCACGCTCGCGAACCTGCTGCTGCGCTTTTACGATCCGGACGGCGGCACCATCAAGATCGGCGGCGTGGATTTGCGCGACGTCACCACGCGCGATTTGCGGAACCAGATCGCCGTGGTCGCGCAGGAAAATATTTTATTCAACGAATCCATTCGCCGGAACATCGAGCTGGGCCGGCTCGGCGCGACCAACGACGAGATTGCCGCCGCCGCGCAGCACGCGCACGCCACCGAGTTCATCGCGCAAAAACCGCAGGGCTTCGACACCGTCATCGGCGAAAAGGGCGTCTCGCTTTCCGGCGGCCAGCGCCAGCGCCTCGCCATCGCCCGCGCGGTTTTGAAGAACGCGCCGATTCTCGTTCTCGACGAAGCCACCAGCGCGCTCGACACGGAATCCGAGCGCGCCGTCCAGTCCGCGCTCGACGAGCTGATGAAGGGCCGCACGACCATCTGCATCGCGCACCGGCTCTCGACGATCCTGCACGCCGATTTGATCGTGGTGCTCGACCAGGGGAAAATTGTCGAGACCGGCACGCATGACGAACTCGCGCAGCGGCGTGGCGTCTATCAGAAACTTTACGAACTGCAATTCGCCTCGTGAGGCGTCTCGCAGGGGTGACCGAATGGCCTGGGATTTTAATTAAAAAAACAACGATCGCGCGATGATTCACGTTGCCACAGTGCATTGGCAGACGGACCGGTGGATTGCCCCGCAGCAGGATTATCTGCGGCGGCATTTGCCGGCTGATTTCCGCATTTACGCCTGGCTGAACGACATTCCACAGGTCCGAACGGATGGTTTTTACTATCACACGGCCGAGCCAGTCACCGAGCACGCCATCAAGCTCAACCGGCTCGCCGACACCATCGCGGCGGCCACCACGCGCGCGGACGACATCCTCATCTTTCTCGACGGCGACGCGTTCCCGGTGGCGGACTTGCGGCCGCTGCTTAACGAGGCGTTGCCGAAGCATAAACTGGTCGCCGTCCAGCGCTTGGAAAACAATGGCGATATCCAGCCGCACCCCTGTTTCTGCGCCACCACGGTCGGCTTCTGGCGCGAACTCCAGGGCGACTGGAGGGAGGGCTATTGCTGGAAAGACCAAAACGGCCGCGAGGTTACCGATGTCGGCGGCAATTTGCTGAAACAGGTCACCGACCGCGGCATCAACTGGCTGCCGCTGCGGCGCACCAACAAGTTTAATTTGCACCCGCTCTTCTTCGGAATCTACGGCGGCGTCGTTTACCATCACGGTGCCGGCTTCCGCAACAGCGTGTCCCGGCTGGATCTGGCGCAACTCAAGCTGAAGCGCGCCGACCGGTTGTGGGCGAAGATTTTTCCCAAGCACAAACGCCGCGTGCTCGAACAGGCGCAGCGCGAAGTGGCCGCCCGCAACGACGCGCTGAGCGGGGAGGTCTTGCAAAAGATTTTGAAAAACCGGGCGTTCCACACCGAATTCGCCTGACCCAGGCCCGCGCCGCCGGGCGCGCCGGCGGAGTTCGTGGATTGCGTTCCGCAGGTTTATTTTTTAGCATTTGCCGCAACGAGTCCGAACATTATGGTTTTCAGCTCCCCCTTATTTTTGTTCCTGTTTTTGCCGATCGTCCTGGCAGTCTATTTTCTGCTGCCGGGACTGCGCGCCCGCAACAACTGGCTGCTGTTCGTCAGCCTGCTGTTTTACGCGTGGGGCGAAGTGGGTTTCATCGTGCTGCTGCTGATTTCCACGCTCATCAATTTTGAACTCGGCAAATGGGTCGAGCGCCACGAGGAAGTTTCCAAACGCAAACGCGCCGTCGCGTTCGCGGTCATCGTCAACGTCGGGTTCCTCGCATTCTTCAAATACGCCGGGCTGGTCGTGGCCTCGCTCAACGCGCCGCTGCACCTCCTCGGCCTCGGCGCGCTGCCGGTGCCGCACATCGCGCTGCCCATCGGCATCTCCTTCTTCACGTTCCATGCGCTGTCCTACGTCATTGACATCTACCGCCGCAAGCGCAATGCCGCGCGCGACCCGCGCGACACGGCGCTCTACATCTTCTTTTTCCCGCAGCTCGTCGCCGGCCCGATTTTGCGCTGGAACGCCATCGCGCCGCAGTTGGAGAACCGCGTCTTCCGCAGCGCGGTTTTTGCGGAAGGCGTGCGGCGCTTCGTCGGCGGACTGGCGAAAAAAATGATCGTCGCCAACGCCGTCGCGCTGCCGGCGGACCAGATTTTCGCGCTGTCGGCAGACGAACTTTCCACCGGCACGGCGTGGTTTGGCGTCCTGTGCTACACGGTGCAAATCTACTTTGATTTCTCCGGTTACTCAGACATGGCGGTCGGCCTTGGCAAAATGTTTGGGTTCGAGTTTCTCGAAAACTTCAATTTTCCCTATACCGCGCAGTCCATCCGCGATTTCTGGCGGCGCTGGCACATCTCGCTTTCGACATGGTTCCGCGACTACGTTTACATTCCGCTCGGCGGCAACCGCGTTTCCGAAAACCGCAACCGGCTGAACCTCGTCACGGTGTTTTTCCTGTGCGGCCTGTGGCACGGCGCGAGCTGGACGTTTGTGGCGTGGGGCTTTTACCACGGAGTTTTCCTCGTGCTGGAGCGCACCAGCGTCGGCGCGGCGCTGGACAAATTGCCGCGTCCGCTGCGGCACGGCTACACGGTGTTCGCGGTGATGATGGGCTGGGTGCTGTTCCGCGCGAACACGTTCCCGGAGGCGACGAACTATTTCAGCGCGCTGTTCCATCTCGGCCATCCGCTGCACGCGCAGCCGCTGGAACGCTACACCGGCAACGAGGCGTTCTTTGCGCTGGCCGTGGGCGCGCTGTTCGCCATGCCGCTGTGGGGCGCGATCAAAAATGCCGGCGCGAAAATCGGCGGGCTGATTCCCGAGCGCCGCCAGGCAATTTATTTCGGTGCGGGCCAGATCGTGGAAACCGCGCTGACGATGGTGCTGCTGGTGATTTCCGCGTCGTGGCTGGCGGGCGGCACCTACAACCCGTTCATCTATTTCCGGTTTTAGCACGGCATGACGACTGTGCCCGTCAATTCAGGTCCGCGTCGCGCGGGGTTCGATTATTTATTGATCGCGGTTTTCCTGCTGCTGCTGGGGGCGCCGGCGCTGGACAAGATTTTCCATCTCGACCAATCGCGCGCCGCCGGCGAAAACCGTCTGCCCGTGCCGCCGCCGGATGCCGCCGAGCTGCGCGCCGGCCATGTGCAAAAATATCTCGCGGCGGGCGAGGCCTACTTCAACGACCATTTCGGTTTTCGCAACCAGATGATCCGCTGGTTTCAGAACTGGAAGCTCGGCTTGTTCCATGACCGCAGTGTTTACAAGGTTATTGTCGGGCCGAACCGCTGGCTGTTCATCGGCGAGGAGCGGATGGTGGAGCATTTTCTCGGCATCGCGAAGTTCACACCGGCGGAATTGTCCGCGTGGCAAAAGCTGCTGGAGCGCCGGCGCGACTGGCTCGCGGCGCACGGCATCAAATATCTTTTCGTTGTGCCGCCGGACAAGCAGGACATTTATCCTGAAGAACTGCCCGCGTGGCTGCGCAACGCCGTGCCCGCCGGGCGCGAGACGAAGCTCGACCAGTTTGTGAAATTCATGCGGGAACATTCCACGGTGGAAATTGTGGACCTGCGCGCGGCGCTGCTCGACGGCAAAAAAACCGCGCCGACCTACCTGCAAAACGACACGCACTGGAACATGTTCGGTGGCTTCCTCGCGTGCCAGCAGGTCATCGGCGTGCTGGAAAACCAGTTGCCCAATCTGCCACCGTTGCGCGCGGAGGATTTTGCGTGGACGAACGCGCCGATGGTTGGCGGCGATCTGGCGAAGATGCTCGGCACGGACGCGCCAGAAAAAAATAATTTCAAGTTCATCGCGCAGCCGTCCGTGTCGCTGCCGGTGGTGCACGAGACGACCAACCTGGTTTCCAACTGGGACCCGCACAAGTCCTGCGCCGTCTCGGACAACGCCGCGTCGCTGACGGAATCGGCGATGGTGTTTCACGACTCGTTCGGGATGTTCTGGCGGCCGGTGCTGGGCTGCTGTTTCAAGCGCGTGTGGTTCGTGGCCGATAACCGCGAGTTCAACCCGCGGGCCGTTCTGGAAAACCATCCGGGTGTGGTCATCAACGAAATTTTGGAACGCTATTTTAACAATGCCGACCCGGTGCAACTGATGGCGCATGACGGCCTGCCATGAAAATGCTGCGTTCCCACCGCCGCCGGATTACCCTGTAAACACCTGACCACGATGAGTGACAATCGCGATGCCAAATTGAATTCCGCCAACGCCAACGCCAACGCCGGCGGCGTGCGCCGCTGGCTGGACGGGCTTTTGATCGGGCTGTTCGCCGCGCTGCTGTTGGTGCCGCTGCTGGACCTGGCGTTTCACCTCGATCCGACGAAGCCACCGAGCGAGAACCGCGTGCTCGCGGCCTGTCCGCCGGCACCGCACGGTTTCGGCGACCTAAAAAAATACATGGCCGGCTGGGATGCGTATTTTAGCGATCACTTCGGTTTCCGCCGTTGCCTGGTCATGTGGCACAACAAAATGGCCTGGTCCCTGTTTCAGGACAAAAATTCCCGCAAGGTGCTGGAGGGTGAGGACGGCTGGTTTTACATCACCGAGCCGTGGATGATCGAGCATTTCCGGGGCGCGCTCCAGTTCACCGACGCGGATTTGCAGGCGTGGCAGAAGCTGCTCGAACACCGCCGCGACTGGCTGGCCGCGCGCGGCATCAAATTCCTGTTCATCGTTGCGCCCGACAAACAAAGCGTCTATCCCGAAAACCTGCCCCCGTGGTTGAAACATCTCGGCGGCCGGACGAAGGCCGACCAGTTTTTCGATTACATGAAAAAGCATTCCACCGTGGAAGTGCTGGATGTGCGCCCGGCGGTGATCGCCGGCAAGCAAATCGCGCCCACCTATTTGAAGACTGACACGCACTGGAACACGTTCGGTTCGTTTCTAGCGTGTGAGGAAATCGTCCGCCGGTTGCAGACGATGCAAGTGCTGGATTTGCCGCCGCTGTCCGAGGACGATTATATCCGCACCAACCGGCCCGCCCCTGGTGGGGATCTGGTGGGTATGCGCGGCATGAAGCAGAGCACGGTCGAAACCGCCAACATAACGATGCTGCCCAAGCCGGGACTGGCGAAACTGGAGTCGTATGTCCCGCCCGTCGGCCCGCATGCCAAGGACATGGCCACCACAAAATATGCGCCCGGACACGGACGGGCATTTTTCTTCACCGACTCTTTCGGCCGGAGCTGGATTAATCCTCTCGGACGGGAATTTGCGGAGGGAAATTACTTCTGGCAATACCAGTTGGAACCCAAGCCCATCGAGGATCGCAAACCCGAAATCGTCGTCGCCGAGATGCTCGAACGGTTTTTCAACGTCGCCGACCCCAAAGAGCTTGGAGCGCAGGACGCGCTGCCGTAAGCCGGTTCATCCCCGCATTTTTACGCGACCTTCCCGGCGCGCAATTTCAGCTGGTTTGGCAGGCTGGAATTATCAAAGGCATAACCCAAAACCCGGAGGTCATCGGCATAAACATCCGCCACGATCGCCTTGGTTTCCTCCGTGTAGTATTCGCGAAAATCCTTTTCCCGGCCCGCGGTGCGGTTCATGGCGAGCAGGGCGGCCTGGGAGTTTATTTTCCGGCAGACATACTGGAAGTCGGCGGCCAGATTTTCGTAATAGCCGATGAAATCCACGCCCGGCCGGTTCTTTTCGAGGCAGATAAAATCGCATTGCGGGCGAAAGTGGATCTCGGTCTGGATGTTTTCCTGGTTGACCCAGCCTTTCACAAACGCGTCGAAGCTGTCGTAGGCGGACAGGTGTTTCTCCGCCCAACTTTTGTCTTGCTCGTTGATCCCGCCTTTTTTCAGGAAGCAATAGGCTGACACCAGCCGGTCATACGGATTTCTCGCCACCGTGAACTTGAAATACGAATTAATTTTTTTTTGGCCCAAAGTGTCCAGGTAATCCTTCAGGCGGCGGTGGGTGACCTCGAAATTTTCGCCGAACAAACTGGTGGTCACGGAAATCCCCGCACACTTGGGGATATGCACAAAGATGCAGCGCTGATCCTCCATCGGAAAACGTGATTTTTGCAGCCGGGCGTATTTTTCCGGTTTGAAAACCTTCAGCCTTAATCGGTAAATGTTGCGCCGTAAATTATCTGCAAGTGAATCCATGTCGTTTACTGCATTAATTTCAAAATATAAAATCCATGACAAGCAAATATGCCCGCTATTTCAAGCCGGCGGACGCCGCTGGGTTTTCCGGCGCAGGCATTTTAGTAATTTGGCGGCGCTGGGGCTGCCGGTGGGGCTGGTTTCCGTGGCGCGCGCCCGGCGGCCGTGCCAAAAAGTGTCGCAAGGTTGGCTGAATTTGTTCTGTTCATTTTCCTTCGGTTTGGAGGACAATGAGCCTTCACCAAAAGCAATTCAACCCGCTGTTATTATGAAAGCCGCCGAATCCGCCAAAGCCACCGCCGCCAGCCGCTGGCTCTCCTTCCGCCCTGAAATCAAGGTCGTGGACTGCACCATCCGCGACGGCGGCCTGATGAACAACCATCATTTCACGGATCAGACCGTCAAGCTGGTCTATGACACCTGCGTCGCCGCCGGCGTGGATTACATGGAACTCGGCTACAAGGCCTCGCGTAAAAACATCAAGGCCGGCGAACATGGCGATTGGAAATATTGCACCGAAGAATCCCTGCGCCGCATCGTCGGTGATAACAAAACCAAATTAAAGTTGTGCGTCATGGCTGATGCCGAACGCTGCGATTACCACGAGGATATTTTGCCGAAGAAGGATTCCGTCCTCGACATGATCCGCGTGGCGACCTACATCCACCAGATTCCGACCGCGCTGGAAATGGTCAAGGATGCGCACGACAAGGGCTACGAAACCACGCTGAACCTCATGGCCGCTTCGACCATTCCCAATGACGAGCTGGAAGTCGGGCTGGAGATGATGGCCAAGTCCGAGGCCAAGGCGATTTACGTCGTGGACAGCTTCGGCGCGTTTTACAGCGAACAGATCCGCGCGCTCGTCAAAAAATATCTGCATTACTGCAAGGCGTCCGGCAAGGAAGTGGGCATGCACATGCACAACAACATGCAGCTCGCCTTCGCCAACACCATCGAAGGCATCATCGAAGGCGCGAACTATCTCGACGCCACCATGGCCGGCCTCGGCCGCGGCGCGGGCAACTGCCCGATGGAAGTGCTCCTCGCCTTCCTGCACAACCCGAAATATGAACTCCGCCCCGTGCTCGACTGCGTGGCGAACCACATCGAGCCGATGCGCGCGAAACTGCTCTGGGGTTACGACCTGCCGTATTTGCTGACCGGCATGTTGAACCAGCATCCGCGCACCGCTATCAAGTTCAAGGAAGCCGAGCTCAAGGGCGAGAAGGGCGACATCCTGAAATTCCACGACACGGTGACGGATCAGGAGTGAGCCGAACAATCTGGCGGCGCGGAACGACAATTTGTCCTCCTGTCGCACGAACTGAAATTCCCTCCGCTGGCCATCACCGGCCACGGCGTCCGGCGAAAGTCGGACGCCGTTTTCGTTTGTGCATCAAATGGGCGGTCCTCGTCCTTGACACCAATTGGGCAAAGAAGTAAACCAGCAGCCGTTGCCCAATTAAACTGATTCGGGGAGTAATGTAAATTAATGCTCGAATGAAGCTTGGGCCGGCTCCTCTATGAATGCCAAACAAATCCGGATGCAACTCTGGCTGCTAGGAATGATATTTCTGCCCGCCGTGGTGCAGGCGCAATTCACCTTCACCACCAATGCCGACAACACCCTCACCATCACCGCCTACACCGGTGGCGGCGGGGATGTGACCGTTCCCGATACGATCAACGGATTGCCGGTGGCCAACCTCGGAGATGGCGCCTTCAATGGCCTCACCAACTTGACCAACGTGACGGTTTCCACCAACGTCACCAGCATTGGGAGCTGGGTATTTCAAGGCTGTTCCAGCCTGGTCACGGCCACCCTGCCCGACAATATCACCAACATCGGGGACGGGACGTTTATGAGCTGCTGGAGCCTGAGCAATATCCGCATCCCCACCAACGTCCCCAGCATCGCCGTCTGGGAGTTCAAAGACTGCTACCACATGACCAACGTCTCGATTCCCGGCAGCGTCACGAGCATCGGAGATACGGCCTTCGCCGGCTGCGCCAGCCTGACCAATCTCGCGATCCCGGACGGCGTCACGCACATCGGCAGCGGGGCGTTCTGGTTCTGCACCGGCCTGGGCGACGTCAAACTGCCCAGCGGCCTGACGAGCATTGAGGGTGCGACGTTCTATTGCTGCTACGGGCTGAATAATATCACCATCGGCAACAACGTTACCAACATCGGCGTCAATGCGTTCAACTACTGTATCAGCCTGACCAATCTGACGATTCCCAAAAGCGTCACCTACATTGATGACTATGCGTTTTATTATTGCACCGGTTTGAAGGGGCTGTATTTCAAAGGCAACGCGCCCGGCTTGGGTCAAATCGCGGTGTTCATGGGTGACACCAATGCGACGGTCTATTATCTGCCGGGCACCACGAATTGGCCCACGCCGCCGCCGGCACTATATGGCGGGCTGTCGACGGCGCTGTGGTTGCCGGCCATACAGGCCAGCGATGCCGGCTTCGGGGTGCAGACAAACCAATTCGGCTTCAACCTCAACTGGGCCAGCGACCAGACGGTGGTGGTGGAAGCCAGCACGAATCTCCTCAATTGGCAGCCGGTGCAGACGAACACGCTCACGACCGGCTCGGCCTGGTTTAGCGACCCGCAGTGGACCAATTATCCCGGTCGCTTCTACCGGCTCCGCTCGCCGTAAAGGAGAAGCACGACCGGTATTTTCAAGTTGTGAACATCCCTGCCTTGCGCGGGTGGCGTGGCGAACGGTAAATTATCCGCCATGTCACACGTTGATTTTGTCCACCTGCATCTGCACACCGAGTATTCGCTGCTCGATGGCGCCTGCCGTCTGGACAAGCTCATCGACAAGGCGCACGAGTTGAAATTTCCCGCGCTCGCCATCACCGACCACGGCGCGATGCACGGCGTCATCGAATTCTATCAGGCCGCCCGCGCCAAAGGCATCAAACCCATCATCGGCTGCGAGGTTTACGTCGCGCCCGGTTCGCGGCTGGAAAAGAAACCCGGCAGCGGCTCGCGCGACCTTTACCACCATCTCGGCCTGCTGGCGAAGGACGAGGCCGGCTACAAAAACCTCATCAAGCTCACCACCGAGGCGCATCTCGACGGCTATTATTACAAGCCGCGCATTGATAAGGAAATTCTCGCCAAATACAGCGCGGGCTTGATCGGCTTGTCCGGCTGTCTCGCCAGCGAGATTCCCGATTTGATCGTGAAGGATCAAATCGCCAGGGCGCGCGACGCGGTGGACTGGTTCAAGCAGACGCTCGGCGCGGACAATTTTTTCCTCGAACTGCAAAACCACGGCATTCCCGAACAGGCCAAGGTCAACGCGCAGTTGATTCAGTTCGCCAAGGAGTTCGGCCTGAAGCTCGTCGCGACGAACGACGTGCACTACATCGAGAAAGGCCATTCGCACGCGCACGACTGCCTCGTGTGCATCGGCACGCAGGATTTGTTGAGCAATCCCAAGCGCATGGGCGCGGGCTATGTGCCGGAGCAGTTTTATCTGCGCAGTGCCGACGAGATGAAGGCGCGCTTTGCCGAGGTGCCGGACGCGGTAAAAAACACTTTGGAGGTCGCGGAGAAGTGCAACTTGGAGATTAAGTTTGGCGGCAACAAGTATCCGGTGTTCACGCCGCCGGAACATTTCACGCGCGAAGGCTACCTGCGACAGCAACTGGCGGAAGGCTTGTTCCGCCGATACACGCTACACGCGAAGGCGGAAGGCAGCGAATTTGTCGTCACCGGCATTGATGATCCGAAGCGGTTGCCGACGTATGACCCGGCCAACCCCAACCAAGAGCAAGCCATCAAAGCGGTCATTGACCGTTTGCAGCTTGAGCTGGAGGTCATCGAAAAAACCGGGTTCATTTCCTACTTTCTCATCGTCGCCGACTTCATCCGGCACGGCCGCGAAAAGGGCATTTCCTGCGTGGCGCGCGGTAGCGCCGCCGGTTCCATCGTCACTTACCTGCTCGAAATCGCCAACGTGGACCCGATCCGCTACGGCCTGTTGTTCGAGCGCTTCCTGAATCCCGA
>PLYV01000236.1 GCA_003151855.1 Limisphaerales bacterium
CGCTGACGATGCTGGCGGATTATTTTCAAAACCAGAACCACGTCTGGACGCGGCTCAAGAGCATGATGACCTATCCGCTCATCGTGATGTTCGTGGCGCTGTTGATTTCGCTCATCCTGGCCTTCGCGTGGAACTGCGTCATCGGCCCGGCGTTCAAGGACATTTATGCCGGCATGGGCATCGCGATGCCGGGTGCCACGTTGTTCGCGCTGTCCACCCTGCATTCGATCTGGGTGTTTCCGCTGTCCATCGGCCTGCTGTTTCTGGCGATGCTGTCGGTCGTCTTTCTGCCGACCGTGCGGGGAAAAATCGTCTGGCACCTGCCGGCTTTCAAGGAGGCGACCGTCTCGCGGATCGCGTCCTCCATCCACCTGCTGCTAACCAACGGCGTCAGCCTGCCGGATGCCGTCGGCCTGACACGGCAACTGGAAAACAGCCCCGCCGTCGCCGCCGACCTGCGGCAATGGGAAACCCGACTCGCCGCCGGCACCGCAAAATTTTCCGAGGTCGCCGCCGGCAACAAAATGATTCCGCCGATGTTCGTCTGGCTGGTGTCCGGCGCGGGCGAAAACCTGGCTGCCGGCTTCTCGCGCGCCGCCGAGATCTACCATTCGCGGGCGATTTACCGCACGGAGGTCGCGCTGTATTCGGTGCTGCCGCTGGCGTCGCTGTTCCTCGGCATGATCGTCCTCTCGCAGGCCTTTCTGGTGCTGTGCATGTTTTTGCCGATGATTGCCATGATTTCCAACTTGAGCGGCAACTGAACCTATCCATTCTGGCATGAGCGATTTTTTCATCATCTTGGGCGGCCTGCTGGTATATGCCGTCGTGTTCCTGCTGCCGGGCGGGGCGTTCTCCTTCCTGCTGCACTTTCTGCTCTCGCTCCCGATGCAGCGGCGCGACCGCGCGCGTTTTTTTCTCGACCTGCTGGAGACGGCACTGGAACGCGGCCAGCCCATTGAGCAGGCCATTCTTTCCGCCGCCGCCAGCCGCGACCGCGTGATGGGCGTGCGTTTTTTCATGGTCGCCGCGCATCTTGAGGACGGCGCGCGGCTGGGCGAGGCGCTGGAAAAAGTGCCGACGTTCCTGCCGCCGCCGGTCAACGCCATGCTGCGCGCCGGCGAAAAACTCGGCGACCTGAAAAAAATCCTGCCTGCCTGCCGCGAAGTCCTGCGCGTCGCACCCGACACTCTCCGCGCCACGACGCATTACATGGTCGCCATCCTGCTCCTGTTCGCGCCGGTCTGCGTCTGGCTGATTTCCATGTTGATGCTATTTGTCGTGCCTAAGTTCAAGGATGTGGCCGCCGGCATGGGCGTGCAGATCTGGCCGGTGACGAGCTTTGTCTTCGCCATCGTGCCGTATCTGGTGCGCTTCGAGGTCGTCCTGTTCCTCGCGCTGGTGGCGGCGACGCTGGTCTTCATCGGCGGGCCGGGCTTCGTGCGCTGGTTTCAATTCCGCAGCGTGCCGGTCGTGGACCTGCTGACCTGGCGCATCCCGTGGAAGCGGAAAAAACTTTTGCGCGCGTTTTCCGCGATGCTCGCCGTGCTGCTGGACGGCGGCGTGCCGGAAGCCGAGGCCGTGCGGCTCGCCGGCGAATCCACGGCGAACGAAATCTGCCGCCGCCGCGCCCGCCGCGTCACCGACGCGCTGTCACGCGGGGAAAAACTAGACGACGCCGTCCGCGCGTTCGACGACACCGGCGAATTCCACTGGCGGCTCGCCAATGCCGTTCATGCGCGCGGCGGATTTCTCGCCGCGCTGCGCGGCTGGCACGCGGCGCTCGACGCCAAGGCGTTCCAGCAGGAGGAGGTCGCCACGCACGCCATCACCAGCGGACTGGTGATCCTGAACGGCGTGGTCGTCGGCCTGGTGGCCATCGCCATGTTCGGCCTGCTGGTCATGGTCTTGAAAGGAGTGCTGGCCGCGACATGAAAACAAAACAAGATTTCACCAATGGTGTTGCGCACCGTTCACGCGGATTTCTCCAGGTGGACCTGCTGGTCGGCCTCACCATCCTCACGCTGGCCGTGCTGCCGCTGGGCTATTCCTTCGCGCGGGAGCGGCAGGCGCTGCGCACGGAATATCGCCGCAGCGTCATTGTCGAGCTGGTGGACGGCGAGATGGAAATCCTCGCGGCGGGCGCGGCGAACAGCCTGCCCGACGGCGCGCAAAATTATCCGGTGTCTTCCCGCGCCTCGGCGAAGCTGCCGGTAGGACATTTTCAAATCACGAAAACCGGCAGCCGCCTCCGCCTCGCCTGGCTGCCGGATGAAAAATGCGGCCTCAGCGCCGTCGTCCGCGAAACCACGCTGAAATGAAACTATCGTCCAACCTTGCCACCGCGCGCCGCCGTTCCGGCATCGTGCTGATCGAGTGCCTCGTGTATATCGCGGTGTTCGCCATCCTGCTGGGCATCGGCACGGCGGCGTTTTATTTCTGCTGGGACCACACGCGCGCCACCATTTTCACCGCGACGGAAATTGAATCCGCCCTCCGCGCCGGCGAAACCTGGCGCGCGGACGTGCGCGCCGCGACGGGGAAAATTTCCGTGACCACCACGGCGGACGGCGAGACCGTGAAAATCCCCGGGCGCGGCGGCAGCGTGGTTTACCGTTTCGGCGGCGGCGAGCTGCGGCGCGAAATTCCGGCGCGGCATTATTCCCGGCTGCTGCTGGAAAAGGTCAAGGCTTCCGAAACCAAGGCCGCGCCGCGCGCCGGCGTGGCCGCGTGGCGCTGGGAACTGGAAGTGACGCCGCGCCGGAAAGAGGCGCATTTCCCGATGCTGTTCACGTTTGAAGTCGCGCAACCGACGCCATGAAAACTCATCCTCAAATTTCCCGCAGACAAAACGAGGCCGGCATGGCCACCGTGGTTTTCATCGCGCTGCTGGCCATCATGATGATTCTCGTCACAGCGGAAAGCCGCGCGCTGTTTCACCTGCATCGCGAGGTGAAATTTCTGGAGCAGCAGCAGATCAAGCGGCTCGACCATTCCACCACCAACGCGGTTGCCACGCCGATTGCTCCAACCAAATGAAAAACGTCCCGACCATCGCCGCCACGAAACTGATGCTGATGAAGCAGTCCATCCGCTGCCTGGTGTTCGGCCTGCTGGGATGGCTGCCGCTCATCGGCGTGCCGTTTGCGCTGGCGGCGTTGTGGTCTTCCTATCGCGCCCGCCGGCTGGAAAGGGAGTTTTGGAATCCCGCGAAACCTCACCGCGTCATTGGGCTGGTGAGCGCCGCGTTTGGCGCGCTGATTTGGAGCGTGGTGGATACGATCCTGATTTACCACGCCTGCAACCGCTACGTCAATTCGTAGCCCGCCGGCTCACGCCTTCGGCAGTTTCTCCTCCACGATTTCGCAGAGCGCGTGATACAAAACTTTCTGGCCTTCCTGAATTCGCGCCGTCACGGTGCCGGGCACAATCAGATCAACTGTCGCAATCCCCTTCGTGAAACCGCCGTCGCGGCCGAGGAACGCGATGCTCTCGACGCCTTTTTTCTTCGCCTCTTCCAGCGCGCGAACAACGTTTTTGGATTTGCCGCTGGTGGTGATGACGATGAGCACATCGCCTTTTTCCGCCAGACCCCAGACCTGCCGCGCAAAAATTTCATCGGCGTGATAATCGTTGCACACGGCGGTCATGAATTCGCCGTTGGCGGTGAGCGAAATCGCGGGATACGGCCGGCGGTCATCCTTGAAGCGGCAAAGAAATTCCGTGGCGAGATGCGTGGCATCCGACGCGCTGCCGCCGTTGCCGCAAACAAGAAGTTTTTTACCGGAGATCAGGCTGCGGGTGAGGATTTGTGCCGCGCGTTGCAGCGGTTCCTCCAGCGCGAGCAGGCTGCGGAGCGTAGCGATGGATTCCTCAATGGCACGTTGCAAGTGACTCATGGCCGAAGTTTATCCAGAACCCCGCCGGCGGGCAAACAGTGAAATACAGTTCGCGCCCGACGCCCGGTCAGTTGCTGGCCGCAAAATGCGGACGGTTCAACAGCCACAACAAAGCCACCACCAACAACACCGCCAATCCCCCCAAAAAAATGGTAAAAAACTGGATTTGCCTTTGGTGGGCGGATGGTTTCCTTTTTCGCCTCACGGCTGATAACCTATTGCAAACAAAGGTCACTGGCAAACAATTTCAGTTGAGCAACCGGGCCAGCAGCGGGGCAACCACCAAGGCCGGCAGGTAATTTGCCAGCTCCACACGACGGACTCCCAGCACCACCAGCGCCGTCGCGCAGATCACCAACCCGGCAGCGATGTTGACGGCGGCCACCGCGTGATGCGTCTCCAGCCACGGGTGTGCAAAAATGTGGACGGCTGAAGTGAGCCCGCTGAAAAAGAAAAACACCGGCACCGCCGCGAGCGCCGCCGGCCAGCGGCAAATTTTCACAAAACCCGCCATCGCCAACCCGTCCATCACCGCCTTGAGCGCGAACGGGAAGAAATAATCCCCCAGTCCGTCTGTGACCGCGCCGAGCCAGCCCAGCGGGGCGGCGCAGAACAAAACGGTCGCGCCGACCAACCCGGCGAGCGGGCGGCCCGGTGGATTTTTTTCCGCCGGCACCAGCAGCGCCGCCGCGCGGCGGCCGAGCCAGTTGGAAATTTTTTGCAGGCCGAGCAGTTTGCCGAGCAGGCTGCCCAGCACCACGGCCAGCACGGCGAGGCCAAGCTGTTTCAGGACATTGATGAAACCGCCGCCGACATTCAGCCAGACCAGTTGCAGGCCGCCGAACGCCGTGAACGCGCCCAGCGCGGAGCGCAGCCAGTTTTGCGTGCGTGCGGAAAAATCGCCGCGTCCCGCCAGGCCAAGCAGCGCGCCGAGCAGGATGCCGAGAGCGTTGAGAAAAGCGCCAATCACGCGCCGATTGTGAACCGGCGGCGGCACGAAGAAAAGTTTCCTTTGCCCGCCGCTAGTCATAAAATCCGCGCCAGTCAAATGTCTGCCGCAAAAAAAATCTCGCCGTGGTCGTGGGTGCCGACGCTTTACGTCGCCGAGGGACTGCCCTACGCGCTGGTGATGTCGGTGGCGCTCGTGCTCTACCAAAACCTCGGCGTGCCCAATGCCCAGAATACTTTCATCATCGGCCTGCTTTACCTGCCGTGGGTCCTCAAGCCGCTGTGGAGTCCGGCGGTGGACATTTTAAAAACGCGGCGCGGTTGGATCTGGACGATGCAGCTTCTCGTCGGCGCGGCGCTGGCCGGCGTGGCGCTGGCGGTGCCATCGGCGCATTTTCTCGCCGCCACGCTGGGATTTTTCTGGCTGCTGGCGTTCGCCTCCGCCACGCATGACGTGGCGGCGGACGGCTTTTACCTGCTGGCGTTGTCGGAGCATGACCAGGCGTGGTTCAACGGCATCCGCACGACGTTTTATCGTGTTGCCGGCATTCTGGCGAAAGGGCAACTCGTCATTCTGGCAGGAATTCTGGCGGCGCAGTCGAACAATTTTTCCGCCGCATGGTCGCTGGTCTTCGGCCTTGTCGCGGCCATCGTGCTGCTGCTGGCAATTTATCACCGCTGGATTCTGCCGCGACCAGTCGGTGACCAGCCGATTGTCGCCGGCAGCAAAAATTTCCTCGGCGAATTTTCCAAGACCTTCACCGCATTTTTCCAAAAGCCGGACATCGGAATCGCGCTGTTGTTCCTGCTGGTTTACCGCTTCGGCGAGGCGCAGTTGATGCCGGTGACGCAGTTGTTTCTGCTCGACGCAAAAACAAACGGCGGCCTCGGCTTGACCAACGCACAGGTCGGTTTTGCCTACAACACCGTCGGCCTCATCGCGCTCATCACCGGCGGATTGCTGGGTGGATTTGTCATCGCGCGGCGCGGCCTGAAATTCTGGCTGTGGCCGATGCTGCTGGCAATTCATCTGCCGGACGCGGTGTTCGTCTGGCTCGCCGCCGCGCAGCCGCAAAATCTTTTCGCCGTCGGCGCGGGCATCGCCGTCGAGCAGTTTGGCTACGGCTTCGGCTTCGCGTTTTTCATGCTCTACATGATTTGGCTCGCGCGCGGCGTGCACGCCACGGCGCACTACGCGCTCTGCACCGGCTTCATGGCGCTCGGCATGATGGTGCCCGGCCTGTGGAGCGGCTGGCTGCAATCGCAACTCGGCTACAAAACATTTTTCGTGTGGGTGCTGCTCGCGACGATTCCAAGTTTTCTGGTCGCGTTGAAAATTCCGCTGGATGTGGCGTTCGGCAAAAAATCCGCCACTGACTGAAAAGTTCACAGCCCGAAACCTTTTCCTGCCGGGGAAACTGGCGGGCGTTTGCCCCGCGCCGCTCGCCAACGAAGTCCATCTCGACAACCGTTGAAAAGATTTGCTTTGAACGCGCCGCGCCGGACACAATCCAAGTTCACAGATGAAACTTAACCGCCGATTCCTTTTGTCCGCCACGCTGGCCGTCGTGGCGACCGCGCACGCCGACCTCGCGTCGCTGTTCACCAACGTCCAAAACAACGCCCGCGCGAGCAAGCCGCGCCTGCCCAGCATCATTTTCATCCAGTGCCACGACCTCGCGCCGGGCGATTTGAGCTGCTACGGCCAGACGAATTTCCAGACACCGAACCTCGACCGGCTCGCGGCGTCGGGCATTCGCTTCACGCATTACACCGGCGGCACGGACAGCGCGGCGACGACGGCGCAACTGCTCACGGGCAAAACTTCCGCCGCCGCGCCCGGCGAACCGAACCTCGCGCAACGGCTCCAGTTGAACGGCTACCATACCGGCCTGATCGGCGAATGGAGCCTCGCCGGCCAGCCGTGGCGGTTGGGCTTCGACGAGTTCGCGGGATTTTTGGACGACGCCGAGGGGCGGAATTATTACCCCGAATCCATCTGGCGCTACGACCCGGTGGGTGTCATCACCAACGGCCGAGCCGAGCCGTTCATCGGCAAGCGTTCGCTGTTTGACGCGCAGGGCAACGTGGGTGGACGGTTCCTGCCGGATTTGGTTTCCAAGATGGTGGTCAACTTTGTGAAGAACAACGTGCCGGATCATTCCAACCATTACAAACCGTTCTTCCTGCTGGTGGATTTCCCCGCGCCGCGCACCGCCGTGGCCGGCGCGGATGTTTTCCCCGTGCCGAGCGACGCGCCGTTCACCGAGGAAGCTTGGCCGCAGGCTGCGAAAAACCGCGCCGCGCTCATCACGCGGATTGACGATGGCATCGGCCGCCTGTTCGAGCAGCTCGCGAAATCGCGGCAGACCAACAACGTCGCCATTTTCTTCGCCGGCAGTTGCGCGCCGGAAAAATTCGCGGACACCAACCTGAATTTCCTGCTGCCCGCCGCGCAGTTCCGCAGCGTGAAAACTCCCGCGCCGCATCCACTGCCGCTGCTGGCGATCTGGCCGGGCTGGATTCCGCCAGGGCAGGTCTGCCCGCTCACAGTCAGCGCGGTGGATTTCGCGCCGACGGCGCTGGACATCGCGTGGGCGAGGCCGGTGAAAGAACTTGAAGGCATCTCGCTGCTGCCGGTTTTGGAAGGAAACAAGGGGACGAACATCCCGGCTGACCGCGTGTTTTAGCGCGCCGGCGCGGTGGCTGGCAACGGCGCGAAATCGCGCTGCGATGCCACTTTTTTCGCGGCGAAGGCCACCCACAGAACCGCCAGCACCGCGCCGAGCAGCACCGCCGCCAGCACGAACCACGGCCATTTGTAATTTGGCCTCGGCGAATTTTTTTCCGGCGCGCTCATGGTTTGCTTGGTTTCAATTTAATCCCCGGACTGACCGGCCCAACCGGGCGGCGGAATCATTCCACGAGAAACGGCCGGAGTTTTCCCACCAGTTCCGGCGGCAGGCGCTTGGGCTTTTCATCGCGACTGGTGCAGCAATGGAAGGTTTCCGCCTCCAGCAGCAGTTTGCCGTGCTGGTTCAAAATGCGGTGGCCGAAGTTCACGCGCACGCCCTGCAGCCGCGTCGTCCAGACTTCAATCGTCAGCCAATCATCGTAGCGCGCCGGCACCTTGTAGCGCAGCCGCGCCTCGATGACGGGGAAAATATAATCCGCGTTTTGCAATTCCAAAACGGGCTGGCCGAGCGCTCGCAGAAATTCACCGCGTGCCGCCTCCAGCAAATCCAGATAGCGCGAATGGTAAATGTGGTCGCCGATGGTGCATTCGGCGTAAGTGACGCGATGATGGTGACGGAACGGTTCGGCCATGCGCGAAGGTTAGCGGATTTGGGCGGGCTTTCACACCGAAAATTCCATTTGCGCGCGGGCGGTTTGCGGCTATGTTGCCGGCATGACTTGGCCGCAATTCCTTCTGCTGCTGATTGTGCTTGCCGTGGGCGTCGTTTTTGTGTGGCGCAGTTCGACGCCAAAAAAACACGAACACGACAAGCATTGCGGCTGCGGGCATGACCACGGAGACGAACAGAAGAAAGAAGCCACCAAGCCTTGATTTTCCGCGATTCCGAACGACATTCAAAACCAACCCATCTCATGGCCGTCACCAAAGTGAGTTCCACCACCCATTTCTTCCAGCATCACGGAAGCGGCGAGCCGGCCACGGGCCGCTGGACGCCGAACACGGACATTTACGTCACGGAAACCGGCCTGGTCATCAAGGCCGAGTTGGCCGGGATGAAGAGCGACAGCCTGGAGATCACCGTCGAAGAAGGCCAGCGCCTTCGAATCAATGGCATCCGCCCGGACTGCTGCCGCGCGCCCAAGTGCAGTTTTCTCGTAATGGAAATCAGCTACGGGCCGTTCGAGACGGTGCTGGATCTGCCGGCGGGCTACGATTTGTCGCGGGCAAAGGCGATTTACATGAACGGCTTTTTGCGCGTGGACGTGCCGCCGGCACAGAAGCCGCAGAGCAAGGCGACCAAGGTTCCCATCACTGAAGGAGTTTGACCGCGCATGAACTTTTCAGGCGCGCGGTGGTTTATAATTAACAGCCAGGCCATGCGATGAGCACGCAGGAAACAGAATTTGTCAGCATCCTCGGTTCCACCGACAAGACCGGGGTGCCCAGCCGCGTCTCCGCGCGGTCATTGCCGGAACTGCTGCCCATCCTCGGCCTCTCGGACATCGTGATTTTCCCGGGCGCGGTCGTGCCGCTGCTCGTCGAGACCGGCCCCAGCCTCAAGCTCGTGGACGATCTTGTGGCCGGCGACCGCCTGCTCGGCGCAGTGCTCCAGAAAAACCCCGACGTCGCCGAGCCCACGCCGGACGATTTGCACACCGTCGGCTGCGTCGCGCGGCTGAACAAGATGGTGAAATTCCCCGACGGCACCGTGCGCGTGCTGGTCGAGGGGCTGTGGCGCATCCGCGTCAATTCCTTCACCGCGCCCGCGCCGTATCTGCGCGCGAAGTTCGAGCTGCTCCGCGATGAGACCGAGGATTCCGTTGAATTGCAGGCCATGCTGCGCAACGCGCACAAGCAGTTCGAGGAGATCGCCAAGATTTCCACCGCGCTGTCCGACCAGGTGAAAGTCGCCGCGCTGAACACCGAGCATCCCGGCCATTTCGCCGACCTCATCGCCGCGAACCTCGGCCTGCCGCTCGACGAAAAACAAAAATTGCTCGAAACCATTTCCGTCCGCGAGCGCCTGCAAAAACTCCTGCCGCTGTTGAGCCGCGAACAGGAAGTGCTGAATTTAAGCTCCAAGATCCAGAACGACGTCGCCACCAACATCTCCAAGACGCAGCGCGACTTTTTCCTGCGCGAACAGATGCGCGTCATCCAGCGCGAGCTGGGCGACGCCGACCCGAATGCGAACGAGATCCGCCTGCTCCGCGAGAAAATCGAGAAGGCCAAGCTGCCCGACGAGGCGCGCAAGGCCGCGAACCAGGAACTCGACCGGATGCAACAGACGTCGCCCGCCGCCGCCGAATACGGCGTCTCGCGCAATTACCTCGACTGGATTCTCGCGCTGCCGTGGCAGCAGGAAACCGAGGACAAGCTCGACTTGAAAGCGGCGGAAAAAATTCTCAACGAGCAGCATTTCGGTTTGGAAAAAGTGAAGGACCGGCTGATTGAATTTCTTGCCGTGCTCCAGCGTCGCAAGGAAATCAAAGGCCCGATTCTCTGCCTCGTCGGCCCGCCCGGCGTCGGCAAAACTTCGCTCGGCAAAAGCGTGGCCGATGCGCTGGGTCGCAAATTCGCCCGGATTTCATTGGGCGGAATGCGTGACGAAGCGGAGATTCGCGGCCACCGCCGCACTTACGTCGGCGCCCTGCCCGGCCGGATTCTACAGACGCTCCGCCGCGTCGAGAGCCGCAACCCCGTGATCCTGCTCGACGAACTGGATAAGGTCGGTGCGGATTTTCGCGGCGACCCGGCGTCCGCGCTGCTTGAAGTTTTGGATCCGGCGCAAAACCACACGTTCACCGATCATTATCTCGATCTGCCGTTCGACCTGTCGCGCGTGCTGTTCATCGCCACGGCAAACTGGCTGGAGCCGGTTCATCCCGCGTTGCGCGACCGGCTGGAAGTCATCGAACTGCCCAGCTACACGGAATCGGAGAAATTGCAAATCGCCAAGCGCTACCTCGTGCCGCGCCAGCTTGAGGAACATGGCCTGACGCGCAGCGACGTGAAATTTTCCGATGCCGCGCTGCGCGAGCTCATCCGCGAATACACCCGCGAGGCCGGCGTGCGTCAGCTTGAGCGCGAGATTGCCGCGCTGTCCCGCAAGGCCACGCGCAAAATCGTCGCCAAAAACGGCGCGGCGCAATTGATCAAGCTGGAGCCGAAGGACGTGAAGGATTATCTCGGCCACGCGAAGTTTATTTTGGAAAGCGCGGAGAAGATCAATGAAATTGGCATCGCCACCGGTCTGGCCTGGACGCCGGTCGGCGGCGACGTGCTGTTCATCGAGGCCACGCGGATGCGCGGGCGCGGCAGCCTGATCCTCACCGGTTCGCTCGGCGAGGTGATGAAGGAAAGCGCGCAGACGGCGGTGAGCTATCTGCGTTCACAGGCCAAGAAGCTCGATCTGGATTTCGACGACTACGGCAAAAATGATTTGCACATCCACGTGCCCGCCGGGGCGACGCCGAAGGACGGGCCGAGCGCGGGCGTGACGATCTGCGCGGCGCTGGCGAGCCTGATGAGCAAGCGGCGCGTGCGTTCCGACACGGCGATGACCGGCGAAATCAGTTTGCGCGGCCGCGTGATGCGCGTGGGCGGCATCAAGGAAAAGGTGATCGCCGCGTCGCGCTTCGGCGTGAAGCAGGTGATTTTGCCCGAAGGCAACAAGCCCGATTGGGAAGACGTGCCGGCGGAAGTGCGCGCGAAACTGAAGGTGCATTTCGTGAAACAGATCTCCGAAGTCCTGCATCTGGCGCTCGCGGCGAAATGAAGTGCTGGCGCACGGCCACTATTTGAATTTGAAAAATCACCTTCATTTGAAATCGGCTTCTGCACGCTTGATTGCGGCGCTGGTTTTGTTTCTGGCCGTGGGCGCGCGAGCGGAGACGACGAACACCTTGTCCGACGCGGAAATTCAAGGACGCAAACTGGCGCAGAAAATTTTGGAGCAATGGCCATCGGCAAATCTAACTAACACAGGAATTCTAAAAATCCGCAACAAAGAGGGGAAATCATCGGAAACCGCTATTCGATTTGAAACAATTGTTAAGCCTTTTGCGTTTTGGACTGAAGGTTTTGAGGCAACGACAGGAACTAATCAAATTACTTTAGGCATAGTTAATTTATTTGGTGGTGATGTTCGATATGCACTTTACAAAGGCCCGTCGACTACCGTCAAAACGAATGTCCCATTGGAATTATTTGGCAAACAAACCATGATTCCTTTTGCGGGCTCTGATTTTTGGGTTGCCGACCTCGGCCTAGAATTCTTCCACTGGCCGGCGCAGAAGATTTTGCCAAAGACGACAAACCTAAAACGCGGGCGCGAATACACGCTGCTGGAAAGCACCAATCCGAACCCGACGACGAACGGCTATTCGCGCGTGCTGTCGTGGATTGACAAGGAAAGTGGCGGCATCCTCGAAGCCGAGGCCTACGATGCGCAGGGCAAATTGCTGAAGGAGTTCGAGCCGAAGTCGTTCAAGAAGATCAACGGCCAGTGGGAATTGTCGGAGATGGAAATCCGCAACGTTCAGACCGACTCGCGCACGCGGCTGGAGTTTGATTTGAAATCCAATTGACTTCATTTCGCGTCCGCCGCACGCTGCGCGACCGGATGAAACTGAAATTATCCACCGTTTTCCCGCTGGTTCTCGCCGCCACCTTACTGGCCCTTGCGCCGGTGAACGCGCAGACCAATGTCGCCACCGTCTTCACCAACGACGCCGTGGCCAACGGCTATCTGCAGATCCAGGAACAGCTCCACGCCGCGCGCCTGGCCATCGAGGCGAACAGCCTCGCCGCCGCCGAGGACGCGAAGAAAAACTCCGACGCGCTGAACGCCCGGCTGCAATCGCTGGAGCAGACCGTTTCCGCGCAGCGCGCGAACGACGCGGAGTCGGCGCGCAAGACGCAGCAGCTCACGTTGCTGGTGGCCGGCGTTTTCGGCCTCGCCGGGCTGGGGATTTTGCTGCTGATGGTTTATTTCCAATGGCGCGCGTTCTCGCAGATCGCGCAGATTTCGGCGCAGCAGCAATTGGCCGTCGCCAATGCGGGCGCGGTGCATCAGCTCGCCGCGCCGGGACGCGCGGCGGTGGAGGTTTCCAACGCGCGGCTGCTGGATGTGGTCGGGCAACTGGAGAAGAAAATCATCGAGCTCGAAAGCGGCCACGGCCTTGTCGCTGAGACGCCCGTGATGAAATCCGCCGATCCGCTGGCGGGCGCGCAGAAATTTCTCGACGCCGGTCAGCCGCAAAAGGCGCTCGACCTTTTGGATCGCCTGCTGGCCGCACAGCCAAACCACGCGGAGGCGCTGGTGAAAAAGGCCGCCGCGCTGGAAAAGCTCGGCCGGCTGGAGGAGGCGCTGGCGTGCTGCGACCGCGCACTCGCCGGCAACGGTTCGTTCACACTGGCGCTGCTGGCGAAGGGCGGTTTGCTGAACCGGCTGAACCGCCACGCGGAGGCGATTGACTGTTTTGAGCAGACGCTGCTGGCGCAGGAGAAAAAGTCCGGCGCAAAGGTCAGTTAAAATTCAGGCAGCTGACGACGGCGATTTCATAATCTTAATCGGCTTTCCGGTGATTAAGATTAGGATTAAGGATTACGATTACGAACAAACGGAAGCTTCAATTGAAATTCACGCGGCGGCTGGCGGTGCGCTCGGCCTCGATTTTTTCGCGGAGCATTTCAATCTTCAATTTCAGCAGCTCGCGGTTTTCCTTCGACTGGTCGGCAAGGTCTTGTTCCAGTTCGCCGATGCGCTCCTCGTAGGTGCGCAGGCGTTCGAGCATCGGCGTCTGCACGGCTTCGAGCCGGCGCGCGAGTTCGGTCAGCTCAGCGGCGGCGGCCTGCTGGCCGGCAAGAAGTTCGCGGCGCTGCGCGGCGAGTTCCTGCACCACGGCGTCCTTGAGCGCCTCAATAAGATGCGGCGCGAGGCTGGACTGGACAGAGTTCAGCAGCGTGTTGACGCTCGGCGGCGGCAGCGGCTGGGTCTTGCCCTTGAGAATTTTCGCGAGGTGCCGGTTGGCCTGCTCGGTGCCGTCGCGGTTGCACACGGGACAGTTCACGGTCACGGGCATCGCGCCCTCCGTCGGCTCGACTTCAAAGGCGTATTTCTGGCCGCACGCGCAAAAGATTTTGACGGGGATCATGCGGCGGACCTTTTCTGTTTGAGCAGTGCCTGCTCGTAGCACTGCAAGGCCTCGTCGTAGCGGGCCAGCCGGTTGTAAATGCCGCCCTTGTTCAAATAGGCGGTGGCGAGCGTGTCGTCCAGCTCGATGGCGCGGTCGAAGGAATTCAGCGCGTCGTCCGTGCGGCCGAGGCGGTCGAAGGCGCTGCCCATCTTCACGAGCGTGTCGGCGCGGTCTGGCTGCAAGGCCAGCGCGGTGTCGAAGCATTTCAACGCCGAATCGTATTTGCCGGCTTCCAAAAGATGCCCGCCTTCGGCGAGCAGATTCGTGACGCAGTTTTCCGTGTGGTTTGCCGGCGTGGCCGCGCCGTTGGATTTTTCACGGTCGCCGGCGGAAGTTTTTTCGGCGGCTTCCTTCATCGCCTCGACGAACTGCGGCGCGAAACCGGGCGGGCTGGAATGCAACAGCGCGTGAATGGGCGGCGGCGGCAGCGGCTGGGAGGTGCCGTGCAAAATCCGCACGAGAAAGTTGTCGGCCTGCGCGGTGCCGTCCTGCCCGCACGCCGGACAAGCGACGGAAAACGGCATCCGCCCGTCCGCCGGCTGGATTTCAAAGGAATATTTCTGGCCGCACTCGCAGAAAATTTTCACCGCAATTTCGCGCGGGACGGCGGCGGCGTGGCTGTTGCCCAGGCGCGGGGCAGCCGGGCGCTCCAACAACGGCGTCTGGATGGCTTCGAGCCGGCGGGCGAGTTGCGCCAGCTCCAGCGTGGCGGCCTGCTGCGCGGCGAGCAGTTCGCGGCGCTGCGCGGCGAGTTCGTGCGCGAGCGTCTCCTTGACGGTGAGCGAAATCAGCGGGAGAAAATGCGAAACCGGCACCGGCAGATTTTCAAGCGGTGCAGGGGCTGGGGCCACCGCCGGACGCCGGCGCGCGACGCTCCACGAAAAGACCATCGCCGACAGCGAAAGCACGGTGACGCACGCCAGACCGATCCAAAGCAAAACATCCGGTGCCAGCGCGGCGGCGTGCAAATCCGGCGTGGCAACGGCAACGATGACATTTGTGGCGGGCGCGGCCACAACAGGTGAAACAAAATTGGTGGCGGCGACGACGGAATTGGAAGCGGCCTGGGCAATCACCGCCGGCGCGGCGGCGATCAGATTGGTGCCGGCGGCATTGGTCGTGCCGTCAGAAAAATCCGCCGCCAGCAGCGCCAGCGCGCCGGGCAAAAAGATAAAACCAAGGCATGAAATGCGTTTGACCACGTTCACCAGAGAAATGATTTCTGTTCGCCAAGCAACAAGTCACCGTCCCACAACGTCGCACGCCATGCGGTGACGGCACCAAAATTTTTGTAGTCGTCGCCAGCGAGCGGAAGCGAAGTCCACTGGCTGAACCGCCCGGCGCTGACCTCGGTTTCGAGTGTTTTCAACTTTGGCAGGCTGGCGGTGCTGACGCCGCGCAGTTCGAGGCGGAGCTTGAGTTTTTCACCGGCGGCGTCTTTCGCCGACCACTGGATGTCGTAGCGCACGGCGGAGACGAGGTTGGTGTTGTCATGCAATTTAAGCTGGTAGGCGTCGCGGTCGAAGAGGCTTGGCGACAGCGCAAAGCGGCCTTTCTGGTCGAGCAACAGCGGCAACACCTTGACGACCTTGCCGGTGGCGGCATTGGCGGCGGGAACGGAAAACAGGCCAAGCAGGAGCAGCAAAATCAGGGTCGCACGCATGGGGCAACGATAGCCGGCGGCGCAATGATTTCAACTCATTTCGGGTGGAAGCCGACGACCATGGCGTGATTGCCGGCGCGGTAAACGATGGCGATGTATTCGCGCTCGCTGGTGCCGACGCGGGCGATGGCATGGACCTCGTAGGTGTCGCCGCGCACGGTGCAATAATTGTTCAGCGACTGGAACGCCTGCGGGTTGGCGACGACGGTTTGCAACTGGCCGAGGTTGCCGATGACGCCGTTGTTGTTGTTCATGCCGCCGTCGCTGGTGCGCAGGGTCAGAATATTTTGCGCCGAGTTGGCGTCCATGCCGGGCAGGCATTGCAGCACATTCACATCGGCGGTGTTGACGTTGACCTTGCCGTTGGAAAACGGCGTAAACACGTCGCGCAGGCCGAACGGATAATCCTCGTGCCCCGGCGCATTGCCGAAACCAAGCTTGTGGTGCTGGAACGGTGAATTCGGGTCCGCCGCCGTGCCGCCCTTGAACATCAGCGGCGTCACGCCCTTGACGAGCTGCAATTCCTCGATGTCGTCCATCGGTGCGTTCTTGGCGTAATACGGCGGCGTCAAGCCCTGGTAATAATCGCTCTCCGCGCCGGCGGGCTTGGTTGCGTCGTCGGTGTCAATCCAGTCCTGGATCGAATCCGACACGAGCGAGATGGAACTGGCGTCCACGCCCATCGTCGTGAGGACAGAGGTCAGCAGCGGCGTGTTGGCGCGGTTGATGTTGAACTTGCTTTCCAGCTCGGTGATTTTCAGCGACACGGCACCGTCGCCGACGGGAAAATTGTCCAGCGTGATGCCGGCGAGCGGACTGTTCGTCTCCGGGCCGTCGCCGGCACCGCCCGCCCAAATCTGTTTCAATGACGACGGCCCCGGCGGTTCCTGTGCCAGCACCCAGCAGGCGCGCTCCACGCCGGCGCGGCCAAGCCACAGCAGTTTTTCGTCGTCGTTGCCGTTTTGCGCGAGCTGATTTTCCACCTTCATGAACAGCGCCAGCGCGCCGGCCAGCATCGCCAGCACCGCCACCGACACGAGGGCGACAATGACGGCGAAACCGCGCCGGGATGTGTGCGGGGAAATTTTCATGCGTCAGCCGCCGGTTTTTCTCTTGGGAGAACTGCCGGGCTTCGGCAACCCCTGGAACAATCCGCCGGGACCGCCGCCGTTATTGCCGATGGTGCCGTTTTGAACGCCGGCGGGCATGGTCTGCGACGGCAACGAAAACACGCGCATCACCGCCGAGGCATCCGGCGCGGCGGAGCCGGCGGCGGTGTTGCCGCCGAGCACGAGCTTCACGCGCAGCAAGGTCGGGATGGAATTGGTGTCCAACCATTCCGTCGCCCACTCCAGCTTGTTCGTGTCCCAGCAATCCACCGCGAACGTGCGGACATTCCGCGCGAGCACGAGCGGAAACTGCTGCTCGTCCTGGTCCAAATCCATCAGCACCGGGTTCTGGCGCAACACGAGGTTTTTCGTGCCGCCCTCGGCGGCTTCGAGCGAGTAGGTCAGCCGGCGCAGGTTGAAATCGCGACCGGTGTTCGGGTCAAAAAATTTCCCATTGCGCGGAAAGATTTCCGGCACGCGCGCGGTGAAGCTCAACAGCGACGACTGCTCGTTTTCCACCACGAAGCTGTAATACACCGGCGACGCCTGGAACGACTGCACCGCCATCAGCGAATCCTCGATGGTGCGCAGCGTGATGCGCTGCCGCTGTGCCTGCGCGGCCACGTCCTGCGCCACCTGCGTCGAGCGCATGATCGCGCCCCATGTCTGGTAAATCGCCATCAGCACGAGGCTGAAAACCGCGATGGCGATCATGATTTCGATGAGCGTGAACCCAAATGGCAAATGGCGGATGGCGAATGGCGAACCGTCGCGGCCGGCGGTGGGCGGCTTCATTCGCAATTTGAAATGAGCAATTCGCAATTTCATTTGTGGATGAAGTTGCCACCGTCAAGGCTGCCGGCGGGCGACTGCGGGCGGAACATCACCGTGGACAGGTCCGAGATGATTTCGCGGTTGCCACGCTCCTGCACGACACATTCCACCTTGAATAATTTGTTCGTAGCGACCTCGGTGACTTCCGCCGTCCAAAAATAATTCCGGTAAGGTTCGCCGAGCATGTCCGAGAGGCTGCCGTTGTATTTGCCTTCGACCAGCATATTGGTGGCGGCGTAAATCGCCAGCACCGGGCTGGCGTCCACCTGCGGACGCTGCAACCGCCGCGCATTGCCGAGCGATTGCGACACGAGGCTCAGGATCGCGAACACGGCCAGGAAAAAAATCGCGATGGCGATCATCACTTCCAGCAGCGAAAAACCCCGCCTACGCTGCGCTTCGGCGCGGCCAGCCCGGCGATGGAAAGCAAATTTTTTTGCCGGCTTTTTCATTTGTTCACGTCGCTGACGGTGGGCGTGCCGGTGACGTAGTCCAAGGTGATTTTTTCCGATTCGCCCCGGCCAAGAAAAACAATGACCGCCTCGTCGCAGGTGCCGTCAGGATAGAAAAAAATCCGCGCCCAGTCCGATTCAAGGTAGTTTTGCCGGAAAATGTCGAGCAGCTTGAACTGAATGCCATCCGGCAGTTTGGACGACGCGACCTTGCCTTGGTTGGCGCTGCCCGCCGCCGCGCCGTCCACGCTGAAATCGCCCGCGCCGGGATGGATAAGCACGGAGGTTTTCTGCCGGCTGATGATGGCGCGCTGGCGGGCGTTGAAGCACACGTCCTGAAAATCGCCGACCGCCTTGCGCATCCCTTCCTTCTGCACCGCCTTGATGATGGACGGCATCCCCATCGCCGCGACGAGGCCGATGATGGCGACCACAATCATGATCTCGATGAGTGTGAAGCCGAATTTCAAATGACGAATTTCAAATGACGAATTGCGCGCCGCCGCCTTCTGGGAAGGCATGCGCCGGGAAATTTGAAATTTGAAATTTGAAATCCGCACGTCAATGTCCTCCGCCGCCGGTGCTGATGTGCGAAATCAGGTTGAACATCGGCAGCAAAATGCTCAACAGCAGGAAGCCCACGATCACCGCCATGAGGATGATGAGCACCGGCTCGATGAGGTTCATCATCACGCGCAGCGCGAGTTGCAGCTCGCCCTCGTAGGTGTCGGCGAGGTTGTTCAACGAGCCGGGCACGTCGCCGGTCTCCTCGCCGATGCGGACCAGATCCACCATGAGCTGCGGGAACAATTTGCTCGCCGCCAGCGGCTGCGCCAGCGTCTTGCCGTCCGTCACCGCCTCGCGCGTCTTGGCGATGGCCTCGCGGATGAGCACGTTGGACATGACCTGCTCGGTAATCTTCAACGCCGTCAGCACCGGCACACCGTTTTGCAGCAGCGTGCCGAGCGTCCGCGCAAACTGGCCGAACAAATTCAGCTTCACGATTTTTCCGAACACGGGAATTTTCATGCGCCATTCGTCCAGCTTCCGCGCGCCCGCCGCGCTGGTCTGGAAGCGCTTGAACATAATCACCAGCGCGAGGAGGATGAGGCCGAGCAGCCACCAATAATCCAGGAACCAATGGCTCGCGCCCATCAGCGCCCGCGTGGGCAGCGGCAGCGCGATGTTGAAGCCCATGAAAATTTCCGTGAAGCGCGGCATCATGAAAAACATGAAGAACGCCACGATGGCCAGCCCCACGCAGATCACCATTATTGGATAAATCATCGCGGACTTGAACTTCGCCTGCACCTCGGCGAACTGCTGGAAATGCTGCGCCATGCGCCGCAGCACCGGCACGAGCGAACCGCTTTGCTCGCCGGCCTTGACCATGTTGATGTAAAGCTCCGAAAAAATCCGGGGCTGCCGCGCCATCGCGTCCGACAGGCCGCGGCCTTCGGTGACTTCCTGCTTCAGCTCGCGGCTCACGTCGGCGGGAATGCCTTTCGTTTCGAGATGCGTCATGCTGTTCAGCGCCACCGTCAGCGGCATACCCGATTGCAGCAGATTCGCGAGCTGCGTGGTGAAGGTCGCCAGCTCCTGCAATTTCGGCTTCCGCTTTTGATTCAACTGCGCGCGCAGGGACTGCGGCAGCAGCGCGGAAAAATCCACGCCCTTGGCCGCGCCCTTCGCGGCGGGCGCCGCGCCGGCCTTCGCGTCGGTCACGGCCAGCGGGAACAGCCCCGAGCGCTGGATTTGCGCCAGCGCGGCGGCGCGGTCGGGCACTTCGAGCACGCCCTCGACGAGTTCGCCGGAACGTTTGCGGGCCTTGTAGGAAAACTGCGACATATAGACCTTTATTCAAAACCGGCACCGGTTGAAAGTTGCAAATAATCCCCGCCGGCGAGTCCGCAACGAATCTTGCTTGACGCGCGCGCAGTTTTCGGTTGCATTGTCCGCATATGAAAATGAATTTTCTCGCCGTTCTTGCCGGGGTTGCCGTCGTCGCCACCGGCTGCGTCCACACCGTCAGCGACACCACCGCGTTCCGCTCCAACTGGACCAAGGACACCATCGCCGGCCGCTACAACCGCACCGCCGACCAGGTCTATGCCGCGTCCGTCGCCGTCGTCCAGCAGAACGGCGTGCTGATCCGCGAATTCATCCCGCACAACAGCACCAACACCGTCCGCGCCCTCGAAGGCAAAGTCAACCAGCGCAATGTCTATATCAGCGTGGAGCAGGTTGACCCCAAGACCGCGCAGGTCAGCGTGCAGGCGCTCGGCTCCTGGGGCAATGCCGACCTGGACGTCTCGCACGAACTCGAAAAGGAAATCGCGCTCCAGCTCGCGCGGTAAGCTGCAAGATTTTCCGCCAAACGCCGGGCCACGCGCCCGGCGTTTTTTTATTTTCCAGTTTGCGTGACATTCCGGCGCGGTCGTTGTCTAATCGGCGGTGAAAGCACTCATGAACGAACCCGCCGAAGGTTCCACGCTGGTCAGCCGCCCGCCCGCCGGCTGGCCGTCGGACGAAATCGCCGCGCTTTACGAGGAGCACAGCCGCGCGATTTTTTACCTCGCGCTGCGTTTTCTTGGCGACCCGCAAAAGGCCGAGGACGCCACGCACGATGTTTTCCTCAAAGCGTTCCGCAAGCTCGACCAGTTTCGCGGCGACGCCTCCGCGCGCACCTGGCTTTACCGCATCGCCATCAATCATTGCCAGAACCTCAACCAGTCCTGGCACAACCGCCATGTGTCCAGCGCCGACGATGCGCTCTGGGAAAATGCCGCCGCGAAAACCGATTCGCCGTTGCGCGTGCTGGAAACCAAGGAACTCGGCCAGCGCATCCAAAAAACGCTCGACAGCCTGTCCGACGAATATCGCCTGCTGCTCTTGCTCGTCGCCGACGAGGAATTGAGCTATGACGAAATCGCCGAACTGCTCGGCCAGTCCGCCGACGCCGTGCGCGGCAAGCTGCACCGCGCACGAAAAACCTTTGCCGCCCGTTTTGAACAAACCGCCTGACGCCTATGAAACAGCGCACCAAACTTTCGCAGCAACAGCACGCCGAAGCGCACCAGACGCAGCAGCCGGCCGGACAGGAATTCGCCAGCGCCGAGGAACTCCTGCGCCACGACGCCGCGCAAACTTCCGTGCCGCCGAAAATTGCCGAGCGGCTCAAGCGCACCACCGCCGCCGCCGCACCGCCGAAAACCGGTTGGCTGAAACGCATTTTCGGCGGAGGCAATTTATGAACAATCCCATCAAAAACATATTCGCGCTGCCCAAAGGTATGCTGCTGTTTCTCGGCATCTACGCCTTGAGCTTTCCCGCCATTTTTCTCGAAGCCAAGCTGACCGGCCACTCGACCGTGCTCCACTGGCTCGGTTTGCAGCCGGTGCTGGTTTGGAAAGGTGAAATCTGGCGCGTGTTGACCTTCGAGCTGATCAGCGCCAACGTGCTGGGCTGGGCCATCAACCTCTTCTGGCTCGCAACACTCATCAACATCCTGCGCAACGACTGGACCGCGCCGCGCTTCTGGATTTTCTGCCTGGTTTCGGCGGTCGGCGGCGCGGTTCCGCTGCTGCTGATTTTCCACCAGACCGAATTTCAGGTGCCGGTCAGCGGTGCGGGCGCGATTGTCTGCGCGCTGCTGCTGGCCTGGGAACATTTTTACCGGCGCGAACGCATCCTCATGCTCGGCCTCGGCGAAGTGTCGGTGCGCCAGGCGGCCTTTTTCATCATCGGGCTCAACGCCGTCATCAGCTTCTTCTCCTGCGGCGGCTGGCCGTTCACGCTCTCGATGCTTTGCGGCGGCGCGACCGGCTGGCTCTTTTTGCTGATCGGCAAAAAACGCGTGATGAGCCGCGGCAGCCGGATTGTGGAATCGCAGCGCGTCGCGCGGCTGGAACTATGAATTTCGTAATTCCCAAGTCACGTCCGCGTGACACAGCGCCCGCCAATGCGCCGGGGAATTTTGGACTGCGGCGGGAAGCGCAGCGCCACGCCGCTTTCGCACGCACGGAAATTTCCCCTGATCCGAAAATTCCCCGCCCGCCCGAAAGCGGTGTCGCCGCTTCGCTTTGCCACCGCAGTCCAAAATCGCGCCCGGCCATCGCGGGCGAACGGGCAAAAATCGCGCATCAACTTTTGGCGGACTGCCATCTCTGCGCGCATCACTGCGGCGTGAACCGGCTGGCCGGCGAAACCGGCCTGTGCCACGCCGGAGCCGGGGCGCGGTTTTTTCTGGCGCAGCCGGAAGTGACGGATGAACTGGAATTGATTCCAACCTTCGCCGTCGCCTTGAGCGGCTGCGATTTGCGCTGCGACTTCTGCATCACCGGCGCGGAAAGCTGGAACCCGCGCGCCGGCAAAGTTTTCAACGCGGAAGCGATGGCGGCGAAGGCGAAGACGGCTTTGGCCAGCGGTGCCAAGACCGTGATGCTGCTCGGCGGCGAGCCGACGATTCACCTGCCCGCCGCGCTGGAATTTGTCTCGCACCTGCCGGACGCCGCGAAGCTGGTCTGGAAAACCAACGCGCACGGCTCCGCGCCGGCGCGCGAACTGCTCGACGGAATTTTCGACGTGTGGCTGGCGGACTACAAATTCGGCAACGACGACTGCGCGCGGCGGCTGGCGAAGGTTGCGGATTACACCCGCATCGTGCGGGAAAATCTGCTGTGGGCAAACGCGCACAGCGAATTGGTCGTGCGCCACCTGCTCATGCCGGGGCATCTGGAATGTTGCTGGCAGCCGGTGGCGGCATGGCTCGCCGAAAACCTGCCGGGCGTGAAAATAAACCTGCGTTCCGGCTTCTGGCCCGCGTGGAAATCAGCGCGGCACGCGGAACTGCGCGGCACGGTTTCCGCCGACGAAACCCGGCGCGCGTGGCAGATGGCGAAAAACCTCGGATTGAATCTGATTCCATGAAAAAGCGGAAAAACGAATTGAGCGCGGAACTTTTGATTTTGCCGGACGGGCGGGTCTTGGTTCAGAATCTGACACAACCCATGGCTGACATTTTGCGCAAGCTGAATCCGCGCGACCAGGCGATTGCGCCTCGCGCCGCGAAATCTTCCAAAAGAATTTTATGAATTTCCAAACCGAAATCGAGACGCTCATCCGGGCGCGCTACCCGATCCTCTACCTCATCACCAGCGAGGAGATGCGCGTGCAAAACCTCATCGTCGAGATCGCGGCCAAGCGGCAGAAAAAAGTCTTCGAGTGGACGTTCAGCAACGGCATCGTGCCCGCCGGCGCGTCCATCCAGTCGAAAAGCGGGCGCAACGCCTCGACCAAAGACCCGCTCGCTGCGCTGGACCAGGTCATCGAGCAGGTCGAGCCGGCGATTTTTCTGTTCAAGGATTTCCATCCATTCCTNNCGAAAAACAATTTTGCGATCATCCGCAAGCTGAAGGACATCGCGCTGCACCTGAAGAACAGCTTCAAGACGATCATCTTGATTTCGCCGGTGATGGAAATTCCCGCCGAGTTGGACAAGGAAATCACCGTCCTCAATTTCCCGCAGCCGACGAAGGAGGATTTGGGCGTGATGCTTGACCGGATCATCGCCGAGGTCAGCGAGCACAAGCAGATTCAAATTGATCTGGATACGGAAGGCCGCGCGCGGCTGTTGCAGGCGGCGCTGGGCCTGACGCTGGGCGAGGCGGAAAATGTTTTTGCCAAGATCATCGTGCAGGAACAGCGCTTGAGCGGCGATCATGTGAACGAAGTTTTTGCCGAGAAACAGCAGATCATCCGCAAAAGCGGGCTGCTGGAATATTACGCGGCGGAGGAAGATTTTTCCAACGTCGGCGGCCTGGGCGTGCTGAAGGAATGGCTGACCAAGCGCGCCATCGCGTTCACCGACGAAGCGCGTGCGTTCGGCCTGCCCGCGCCGAAAGGAATTTTACTGCTCGGCGTGCAGGGCTGCGGAAAAAGTTTGTGCGCCAAGGCGGTTTCGCGGCGCTGGCAACTGCCGCTGCTGCGGTTCGACATGGGCCGGATGTTCGGCAGCCTCGTCGGCTCGTCGGAAGAAAACGTGCGCCGCGCGATTGCCGTGGCGGAATCCGTGGCACCGGCGGTGCTGTGGGTGGACGAAATTGACAAGGCGTTCGTCGGCTCGCAAAGCTCCGGCGCAACCGACGGCGGCACGACGGCGCGCGTGTTCGGCACTTTCCTGACGTGGCTCTCGGAAAAGAAGGCACCGGTGTTCGTCGTCTGCACCGCCAACGACGTTTCGCAACTGCCGCCGGAACTCCTGCGCAAGGGTCGCCTCGACGAAATTTTCTACGTGGATTTGCCGAGCGAGGAGGAGCGCGCGGAAATTTTCAGGATTCATCTCGCCAAGCGCGGACGGAATCCGGAGCAGTTCGATTTGCCCGCATTGGTGGGAGGCAGCCACGACTACAGCGGCGCGGAAATCGAGGAGTCCATCGTCAGCGCGCTCTATGACGCGTTTTACGAAAAGAAGGAACTGGAGACGGCACACGTCCTGGCCGCGTTGTCGCAAACCGTGCCGATGGCCAAGACCATGGCGGAAAAAATCAGCGCGCAGCGCAACTGGGCCGCCGGCCGCGCCCGCAACGCGAGCGTGCCGCAGGGGGGGCAAGCGCCGGAAGCACAGCGGCGGATGGAACTGTGAAACCCTAGCACCATGGATTTTTTCTGGAGCAACGTGTTTGAATATTTCAAGGACCGCCGGGTCGCGGCGGTTTTCTTCGGCACGTTGCTGGCGCTGGGCGGGCTGCTCATCGCCGGCTTCATCGCTGCGCAAGTCATCTGCGCCTACGAACTGCAGCGATACGCGGTCTATGCCGTGCCGGTCATGGCATTTGCTTTTCTGGTGCAGCTTTCACGCACCATTGCCCGGGCGCGGGCGCGGCGGCGCGACCGGTATAAAATTTCGCCGATGTCGCGTGATGAAATGAACAAGGCCCGGTCTAAACTGATGAAACCACGAACCTAGATTTCATGGAGAGAAAAATGAAAACCAGAATATTTCTCATCAACTTGATTGCTTCAATGCTGCTCATCCCCGCCACGAACACCGGGCTGGCGCAAGACGTGGATTCCGTGCCGCCGGTGGTGGTCAAGACCCTGCCCGAAGCCGGCGGCAAGGACGTTTCGCCCGGCGTGGTGGAAATCAAAATCACGTTCAGCAAAAAAATGAAGGACCAGTCGTGGAGCTGGTCAACGGCCTGGAAAGATTCCGATCCCCAAAGCCTGGATAAGCCCCGATACGAAAATGACGGGCGCACCTGCGTGGTGAAGGTCAGGCTCGACCCCGGCAAAACCTACGGCTACTGGATCAACAGCCAGAATTTTCACGGGTTCAAAGACGAGCAAGGCCGGGCCGCCGTCCCGTATCTATTCGTCTTCCACACGAAAGCCCCCTGATTTATGAGCTGCGTATGCATTTTGACCCCGGTGGTGATCGCCGCGTGGCCGGCGTTCAGCGCGGCGGTGGCGGCGGCGGCGACGTCGCTGGGCTACACCATCGTCGAGGAAGGCATCAGCCAGCGTCAGGAAAGCAAGGTCAGCGCCGCCGGGCGCGGCGTGCAACTGGAGATCGAGCAAAGCGAAATCGTGACCAACCAGCTTGGCCGCGACCAGCGCATCAAGGTGATGCGCGGCGGCGTGACGGTGACGTTCGAGCGCGACGCGCGCGGAAAGGCCTCGATTTGCGTGACCGGCCCCGGCCACACCGACGACGAATTGCGCGCCATCGGCGAGGAATTGAGCCAGCGCGTGGTGCAAAAATACGTCCACCGCCGGCTGCTCGACGAAATGCAGGCGCGCGGCTTCAACGTGGTGGAGGAGGAAGTGGACGCGAACCAGGCCATCCGGCTAAAGGTGCGGCACTGGGACAATTAAAAAATGAAAAACATCCAACAGCCAACACCCAACATCGAACATCCAATGTGTGGCGCGCGGCGTCATTTTTTGGAGGTTGGCTGTTTCTAAAAATATGCCCCAACGCGAATTTGACATCACCATCGCCCCGGACGGCAGCGTGGAAATCCATGTGAAGGGCTACAAGGGCAAGAGCTGCCTGGAGGCGATGAAAATTTTCGAGCAGGTCGTCGGCGAGATGAAATCGCAGCGCGAGACCAGCGAGTTTTACGAGCCGGACGAGCAGGTGCGGTTCAATATCGAGCAGCGGCACTGAATTTTCCGCCTGACTTTCACGCGTGGCCAGATCGCACATCGAAGAGGAACCTTTGGCCTACTACCCGCCCCGGGCGCGGTGGTGGGGCCGGATTTTTTTTCCATGGTTCAAACTACAGCGCGCGCTGCATCTCGAAAAAATCCACCTGCCCGCTGGCTACACGGCTCAGCAATTCCTCTTGAGCCTGCTGCTGCCGGCTCATGCTTTTTTCGCGAACGGACGGCGGACGCTGGGCTGGGTGTTTGTGGGCGTCTATGTTTTTTCGGCGGCGCTTTTCATCGTGGCGCTGGGCTATCAACTGGGCAGCCTCGGCTTCGGCCTGATGATTTCCGCGCACGCCTCGAGCATCATTTTTCTGGAAGGCTACTGGCTGCGCGCGCATTGCCAGTTCGGCTTGCGGGTGGCGCTCGCCATCGTCACGCTGCTGGCGGTATGGCTGGCGGTTTATTCCCCGCTCACAAGTTTTGCCGAGGCGCATCTCATCATGCCGCTGCGGATGCGCGGCAACGTGGTGATCGTCCAGCGCCTGACCGCGCCTGACCACATCCGGCGCGGCGACTGGATCATGTATTCCTTGCAGGAGCACTCGGTTGGCGATGCGCACCGCGAGGGCGGCGCGGCGCGGCTGCAATCCGGTTACAGTTGGGGGCCGGTGTTGGCGGCGGCGGGCGACACCGTGATTTTTTCAACGAACGGATTTTCCGTCAACGGCGTCAGCCAGCCGGCTTTGCCGCATATGCCGGTGAAGGGCGAAATCATCGTCCCGGAAAACCACTGGTTTGTCTGGCCTGAACTTGCTATAAGCGGACATGGTAATTTCAGCGAGGCCAACCTCTCGGCTCTGATGCTGGACTTGGCCACGGTTTCCGAGGTGGAGTTTGTCGGCCAGCCGTTTCAGCATTGGTTCGGGCGGAAACAAAAATTATATGAGCCGGTTCATCAACCTTGAGTTGGGCGGGGAAGCCGAAGACCAGCCGCAGCAAACGCCAGCGGCGCTGGTCAAGGACGAGGCGTTTTATCTCGCCGAGGCGCGCGCCGCGTTCGAGAACGGCGACTTCGAGCCGGGCCTGCGGTTCTATTCAAAAGTCCTGGAGTTCAATCCCAAAAACGCCGCCGCGTGGACCGGCCAGGTAAAAATGCTCATCGAACTCGGCGAATTCCGCGAGGCCAAACTCTGGGCCGACAAGGCGCTCGAACGCTTTCCGAACGAACCCGAACTCCTCGCCGCCAAGGCCGTCGCGCTCGGGCGGGTCGGCGATTTGCAGGGCGCGCTCGCCTTTTCCGACGCGTCCATCGAGGAGCGCGGCGACACGCCTTACGTCTGGCTGGCGCGCGGCGACGTGCTGCTCGCCCGCAAGGAGCCGCGGGCGGATTATTGCTTCGAGAAGGCCATGCTGCTCGCGCCGCACGACTGGTTCATCGCGTGGCTGGCGGCCCGCATCCGATATTATTACGCGCAGTTCATCATGGCGTTGCAGTGCATCCAGAAGGCGGTGGAACTGAACCCCGGCCATTTCCTGCTCTGGCTGGAACAGGGCCGCTGTCAGGAAGCGCTCGGCTTGATTTCTATCGCGGAACATTCCTTCACGCAGGCGCGGCAGTTGAACCGGAACTGCCCCGAGGCCGACCACGCGCTGATGCACATTTCGCAAACCGGCTGGTTTGCGCGCGGCTGCGGGAAACTGCGGGAACTTTTCAGAAAATGATCAACTCCGACAACCTCAACCGGCTCCTCTCCGCCGTCAACGAATTCAGCGCCTCCGACCTGCACCTCGTCGCCGGCGTGCCGCCCGCCTTCCGCGTGAACGGCGAAATCATCATCGCCGACGAGGACGCGCTCACCGAGAACGACATCACCGAGATGGCCGAGAGCCTGATGAACGAGCAGCAGCGCTCGAAGTTCGACGCGGAGTGGGAACTGTGCATCTCCATCTTGCACAGCGTCGCCGGCCGCGTGCGCGCGACGTTTTACCGGCGCAACAACCATCCCGAAATGAGCCTGCGCATCTGCGGCGACAAGATTTCCACGCGCAAG
The DNA here is from genome assembly GCA_003151855.1 of Limisphaerales bacterium. Taxonomy (GTDB): domain Bacteria; phylum Verrucomicrobiota; class Verrucomicrobiia; order Limisphaerales; family UBA11358; genus UBA11358. The sequence continues at coordinate 28,009 of PLYV01000236.1, forward strand.
GAACTCGGCCTGCC
>PLYV01000064.1 GCA_003151855.1 Limisphaerales bacterium
ACGGGCCGGTGTCTTCCAAGCCGTCGGCGGCTTTGTCCAGTTTTTGCAGCGAGAGCTTGGCGTTTTTGTAAAATTCCTGGTCGTTCACCAGCTTGCCGATGGTGCCGTCGCCCTGGTTCACCTTCATCAAGATGGAATCCAGATTTGTCATCGAGGCGGTGGCGGAATTGTAAAGCGTCTCGTCCGTCAGCAGCTTGCCGATGGTGCCCTTGCCGGCGCGCGCGTCTTCAATCGTCAGCTTGATGGAGCCGACGGTGTCGTGGAGGTTGGTCACCGTGTCCAGTGCGGACGCATAAAGCGCGTCTTCGTAAATCAGCTTGCCGACCGTGCCTTTGCCGCTGCGGATCTCGCCGGAGATGTTTTCAATGTTGTCGAGCGTGTTCTTGATGCTCTCCTTTTTGGAGCTGATCACGTCGTCGAGCGCGCCGAACATATGTTTGATCTCGTCGCCGGCAAAATTTTTCGTGATGTTCTGGATGCCGCCGGCGGCGTTGTCCAGCTTGACCATGATGGCGTTCAAATCCGTCTGTTCGACGCTCGCCAGCTCGGTGCCGTTGACGGCGCGCGAGTTGTCCGACGGCGCGCCGAAGTCCAGCGCGATAAAGTTCTGCCCCATCAAACCGGTGAACTTGATGCTCGCCACGCTGCTCGTCTTCACGATGGCGGCCGGCTTCAACCGCATCGTCACGCGCACCCTGTTCGTCGTCAGCTCGATGTCCTCGACGCGGCCGATTTCGACGCCGGCCATTTTCACGCGGTCGCCGGGCTTCAAATCCTGCACGGTCGCAAATTGCGCGGAAACATGGTAGCCGTGGCCGAACAAATCAATGCTGCCGAGCGTCTCGACGAGCGCCCAGGCGGCGATGATCGTGATGGCGACAAAAAAGCCGAGTTTGGTTTCGAGGGAATTTTTCATAGGCGGAACGGTTTATTTATCTCGTTGGAAGTCGGCGCGCAAAAAACCCTGCACCAGCGGGTCGGGAAATTTCTTCACCTCGTCCGGCGTGCCGATGGTGAGGATGCGGCCCTCGGCCATGACGGCGATGCGGTCGGCCACGCCAAACGCGAGGTCGCGGTCGTGCGAGACCACGAGCGAGGTCACGCCGATGCGGCGCTGGAGGTCGAGAATCTCGTTGCCGATGACGACGGCTGAAACCGGGTCCAGTTCGCTGGTCGGTTCATCATACAAAATCAACTGCGGCTCGATGACCAGCGCGCGGGCGATGGCGGCGCGTTTTTTCATGCCGCCAGAAAGCTCGGACGGCAGCTTGTCCGTGACATTTTTCAGGCCGACGGCGGCGAGTTTTTCGGAGACAATTTTTTCAATTTCCGCCGGTGATTTCAACCGGTGTTCGGCAAGATACAGCCCGACATTTTCGCCGACGGTCAACGAGTTCAGCAAGGCGCCGGACTGGAAGACCAGTGCCATGCGGTATTTCGCGGCGATTTNNACCAGCGCCATGCGGTATTTCGCGGCGATTTCCGGCGTGGTGATGGATTCGCCGTTGATGAGAATTTCGCCGGCATCCGGCGTCTCGAGGCCAATGAGGTGCTTGAGCAAAACACTTTTGCCACTGCCGCTCGGCCCCATGATGACGAAAATTTCGCCGGGCTGGACGGCGAATTCGATGTCCTTGAGCACTTCCTGCGCGCCAAAGCTTTTGCACAGGCCGCGCACCGCGAGGCCGACGCCGCTGGAAATCTTTTCGTTCGCGCCGTTCATTTCAAAAGGAAGCGGGTGAGGATGTAGTCGAAAATCACGATCAGCACGATGGAGTTGACCACGGCCTTCGTGACCGAGCGCCCGATGCCGCGCGGGCCGCCGATGGTCGTCAATCCCTGATGGCACGACACCACGCCGACGATGACCGCGAAGCAAAAACTCTTGAACACGCCGTTGGCCACGTCCGACAGCTCGACGATGTCCTTCATGTCGGCGAAGAAAACCTTGAACGGAATGTCCATGAGGTGATTGTAATTCGCCACCACCGCGCCGCCGAACCAGCCGGTGAGGATGGAGAAAATCACCAGCATCGGCAGCGCCACCGAGATGGCAAGCACGCGCGGCAAAACGAGGTAATGCACCGGGTTGATGTTCATCGTCCGCAGCGCGTCAATCTCCTGATACACGCTCATCGAGCCGATTTCCGCCGCCATCGCCGAGCCGATGCGGCCCGCGATCAGGATGGCCATCATCACCGGTGCCAGCTCCTTGGCGATGCCGAGGCCGACCACGCCGCCGACGGCGTTGGTGAAGCTGCGCTCAACGAGCGGCGGGCCGAAGTTGAGCGCGATGACACCGCCGATGAAGAACGACAGCATGCAGACCATCAGCAAACTCGCGTTGCCGATCTCGAAAAACTGTTCCTTCACCTTCTGCCGATGCCGCCACGCCAGCGGCAACGCCAGCAGCGTGCGCCAGAACAACAGCATGACTTGTCCGACATTTTCAAACATGGTGCAAAAATTTATTGGGCCGCCGTTTTTTGGGCGGCTCGGTGGAAATAAAACCACTGCGTCCGGCTGATTTTCCCATCCCATTGATACTGGAAAAGGCCGAACAGGAGCGAGACTTTTTTGTGCGCCAGCGCGGTTTCGCGGCGATACAGGTTCCACAGCAGCGAGCGGCTGGCCGCGCCGGTGCGCGGATTATCCTCCGCCCGCCAGAGGGACCACAGCGGTGACCAGTTGCGGACGATGCCGCGGTTGTCGGGCGCGAACGGCTCCGCCAGCGCGAGCACCTGCAGGCGTTCCTCGCCGTGCAGGCCGCGATGCCATTCAAACAGCGGCCACATTTCCAGACGGATTTTTCCCCGGCCGGTCTCGGTGTTTTTTTCCTCCAGCCGCGAATAAAGGTAAAACAGCACCTGCGTCCGCCGCTGCTCCAAGACGCCGGAGTGGAACCCGTGGAACTGCCAGAGCGGCCAGAGATATGAGTCGCTTTCCTGCGTGGCGTTGTGCGAGCGGCTGAACAGCGGAAAAATGCGGTCGGTGGTCTTGCCTTCGCCGCGCGCGAAGATGATGAACGGCCACGGCATCTGCCATTCGCGGTAGTTTTTTTCGTGGTTGTCCAGCCAGTTGAAAAACGGCCAGACCACGCTGGTGAGGTTCAATTGCGGCGTGCGCGTGGTGGCAAAAAATGGAATCGAGGCGCGGAATTTTTCCACGTTGGTCGTGCCAAGGCCGGCGTCCTGCCGCAAATAAAGCGGCCAGGCGTAAAATGATTTGTCATGCCCGCCGACGGTTTCGACATCGCCGAAGCCGTTGGTGTGCGTGGTCAAATCCTGATGCTCATGCCCGGCGAACGGCCAGACCTGCCAGCCGCGCAGATGGTCGCCGGTGCTCGTTGCGCCGAATGGATAGAGATAATTTTCCGTGACCACGCCGTTCTTTTTGGTCTCGGCGAAAAACGGAAACATCACGAAATATATCTCGTCGTGATACAGGCGGTTCTTGAGCCGGCCATAAAACGGCACGACGGCGGTGTAGTTCAAGTTTGTGTCGCTCGAGCGCTGCTGAAAATAAACCGGGTAGAGCGTGAAGCGGCTCACGTTCGCATCGTCTGGCTGCCGTCCGCCGGCGAAGCTGATGAGCTGAAAAAGCTGCCAGCGGAATTCGTGGCCATAGCGGATGCGCGAGAGCAGCGGATAAAACAAATCGTCCTCGTGCGACTCGACCGCCGGATCCTGAGCGCAGGAAAAAAACGGCGGCAGCGCCCAGGTTTTTTCCGTGCCGCTCTGCTGCGAATAATAAAACGGCCCGGCGGCCTCGGTGCGAAATCCGTCCTCCAGCGTCAGCGAAAAATGGTCGAACGCAAATCCGGCGGAATGAAAATTTTCTTCTGCCGAAACCGTCGCCGCCAAACCGACACAGATAGCCAGCAACGCAACGCGCTGGAAAATTCCAGAGCGCCGTTTTTTCGTTACCGTTATTGGCTGCTGATTCATTGCTTGTTCTGGCTATAATCAGGCCAGATTTAACATTGACATTGACTTTGCTGGGTTTTCGTCTATTTTTTCAAGACTTGAGGTTTTACCTCGGTTCCTCCTGACCCGGTGTCGGCATTGATTTGTTGGCACTGGGTCTTTTCTTGTCATTCACCAGCGGAAACCGGCGGCTGACCAACGTGAGCAGCGCCGGCAAAAATGTCAGCCCCGCGATCATGCACGTCGCGATGCCCGTCGCCATCATGCAGCCGAGACTGTAAATGCCGCGATGCTGCGCAAGCATCAGGCTGCCGAATCCCGCGATGGCCGTCAACCCCGACACCAGCACCGCCTTGCCGGTGCTGCGCGCCAGGATGCCCGGCGTGCGCTCCTCGGCGTAGCGGTTCAAAATGTGGATGCCGTTCGTGACGCCGATGCCGATGACTAGCGGCAACGTCATGATGTTCGCGAGATTCACGGGCAAGCCGGCCCAGCCCATGATGCCGGCCAGCCACAGTGTGCCGATGGCGACGGGAATCAGCGACAGCACGACCGCAATCGGGCTGCGAAAATGAATCAACACCATCAGCGCGATGGCCGTCAGCGAATACCACGCCGCCTGGATGTAGCTATTTTTCAGCAACGTCTCGTATTCCAGAAGCTGCACCGGCGTGCCGGTGACGTTCGCATCCACCGTTCGCAAGTCCGCGACAAAACGTTCCTGCGGCGCGCGCTGCCACACGTCTTCTTTCGGATAAACCTGGATCAAAAATTTCCCATGCACGCCGACGAACCGGTGCCGCAGCGCCGGCGGCAAATCGTCCACGCCCAGCGGCGCGGTGCAATCCTGCCGCTGCAACAGTTCAAACGTGTCGCGCATGTCGCCGAGCAGCATCTGCTGGAACTGCGCCAGCTTCAGCGCGTGGTCGGCGCGCGCCGGCGCGTCGCCGGCGAGCGCGGCCTTGCGCAGGGCGGTAATGGCCTCGCTCAAGTCGCTCAATTGCCCGGCGATCACCGGGTCGTTCGTGCCGGTGGCGAGAATTCCCAGGCCAATGTAAGAAGCCGTGTGAAACAGCGTGCCGCTCAACTGATCCAGGTCCACCGGCTGCGGGTCCGGCGGGCTGAATTTCAACGCTGCCACCTCGTCCTTGATTTCGCCGATGAGCCGGAGTTTCTCCGGCGACGCCGGCTGCATGAAATCCCGGTAGAACGGCGGCTCGGTCGCCGCGACGGTCGGCAGCTTCTCGATTTTATCCTGCAATACCACCGCGTTCGTCAGCGAATCGGCGATGACCGCGCCGTAGAGCAGCGATTTCTCCGCCGAGTCCAGCAGCTTCCGCTCGAAGACCACCGACGACAGGCTGGGGCTTTGCATCTTGATCAGGTTGTAGTCGAAATATGCCTTGCGCGCCTGCCACGCCGCCGCCAGGCAGACCGTTGCGGTGATGCCCGCGACGAGCATCGGGCGTTGCAGCCAGAAATTTTCGATTCGCGCCCGCCGGCTGACCTCGCGGATGGCGTGGTCGAGGATGTTTTGCCGGCCGCGCAGCAGCAGCACCGGCAACATTGTCAGCATCGGAATCAAGCATACCAGCAGGCCGCCGCCGCAGATGATGCCCATTTCCTGAATGCCCTTGAACGGTGTCAGCGCCATCGCCAGAAACGCGCCCGCCGTCGTCAGCGCGCCGGTGAAAATTCCCTGGCCGGTGAACACCAGCGCCTTGGTGATGGCTTCTTCCTCCGTTTTGCCGTGATGCAATTCCTCCTCGTAGCGCGTGATGAGATGCACGCCATAATCAATCGCCAGCCCGATCAGCATCGGCACAAACGTAATCGTCAAAATGTTCAGATGCCCGACGGCCAGCGTCGTGAACGCCAGCGTGTAGCCGAGGCCGACGACGAGACAGATCGTCGCCTTCACCGGCCGGCCGGTTTCGTGATAACCGTAAATGAAAATCAGCGCGCACAACAGGATCGCCACGACGCTTGCCACCGTCGTGTCTTTTTGCGACTGCACCATCTCGTCGTAATCCAGCACCGGTTCGCCGGTGATGCCCACGTTCACGCCGGGCACCTCGGACTTCGTCTGCGCCACCAATTCGCGCATCCGGTCCACCGCGTCGCCGACGAGGTCGTTGTTGGGCGCGTGCGTGGTGACGACGAAAATTTTCCCGTGCGCGAACGTGATGTAGCTGTCCAGCACCGCCTCATCGCTGCCGCCAAGCAGCGTCACGACGTTCGGCGACGGCGGCTGCCCGCTCCGGCGCAAGGCGTCGCCGGCCTGCGACACGACGCGCGTCAGCGCCGGCAGCGATTTGGCGAGCGACCGGTTATCCGCCGTGTCCTGCTCCGACGCGGCGCGGAACGCGGCGTTGACCTGCCCGAACAGCGACGTCAGGTTCGTCGTCTGTGCGAACTGCGCGATGAATGGCCGCGCCGCGCGCAGCGTGTCGCGCATCTCCACGAGGTTGGTTTCCGTGGCGTAATGCAGCGCCTTGTTGCCCATCATTGCGAGGCTTTGCTGGAAGAAAACGTCGCAAAACAAATTTGTTTCCGCCTGCATTTTGGCGGCGACGCGCTCGACGAACTGCCGGTTTTTCTCGAGGTCGTCGCTTTCCACCACCACGACCAGATCGTCCGGCTGGGGGAATTCCTTTTGCAGCGCGAGGTAGTTCTGGTGGTATTTCTGGTTCGGCCCGACCAGATTGTCGCGGTTCATGTCCGCCTTCAGGAAGCAGACGGTGTAAAGCACGCACAGGCCGAACAGCCCGACCTGTGGCCAGAAAATCCAGCGCGGATGGCGACAGACCAGCCGTGCCACCCGCGCGAGCTGGCGCGCGAGGAAACTATCTGGACGCAGCGGGGTCACGCGGCCTTTTCCACGAAGACCGCCGTGCCGTAGCACAGCACCTCGGTGATGCCCGGCGCGATTTCCGTGGCGTCGTAGCGCACGCCAATGACGGCGTTGGCGCCGAGCTGGCCGGCGTGGGTGAGCATGAGGTTGAACGTGTCCTCGCGGGCGCGCTCGCAGAGGTTGGTGTAGATGGAGATGTTGCCGCCGAAAATGGCCTGGATGTTCGCGCCCATGTTGCCGATGACCGACCGCGAACGCACCATGATGCCGCGCACCACGCCAAACGATTTGGTGATGCGGAAACCGGGCAGATCAAATGCCGTCGTCGTCAAGGGATGGGTCATGCTCATAACCTGTTGATTGAACACGACCCGGCGCATTCGCAAAAGCCAAATCTTGCGGCCCGCCGCGCGTTCAGAATAATTGAGGCTAAATTTCACTGCGGATTTGGCTTTTCAAAACGGCGGCTTCCGGCTTCCCATCGTTGGAAATTGGCGTAAAACCGTAGGTGCGGCCAAAGGAAGAACCGTGACTCGTCACCGATTCCTCCACGGATAAAACGGATCAAATGTTTAGTAGTCGGCTGTGGCGGACATCGGCTTCGCCATTAACTTGAGGATTACGTTTTCCACTACAATCACGGGCGTTGATTCACGGTTTGACCGGCGAGGTGTGACGAACTAGACTTTCCGTCCATTTGGATTTTATCAATTTATGAAAATCATCGTTTGCGACCCCATCTCGACCAAAGGCATCGCGTTGCTCCAGCAGCGCCCTGAATTCAACGTCGTCGTCCTGCCCAAACCGCTGCCGGAAGCGGAATTGATCCCGCTGCTGGCCGACGCCGTGGCGCTGGTCGTGCGTTCCGAGACCAAGGTGAAAGCCAAGGTCATCGAGGCCGCGAAGCATTTGCGCGTGGTCGGCCGCGCCGGCGTGGGCGTGGACAACGTGGATATTGACGCCGCCACCAAGCATGGCGTGGTCGTGATGAACACGCCCGGTGGCAACACGGTGACGACGGCGGAATTGAGCTTTGCGATGCTGATGTCGCTCGCACGCAAGGTGCCGCAGGCGCACGCCTCGATGATCGCCGGCAAATGGGATCGCAAGGAACTCGGCAAGGTCGGCGTGGAACTTTACGGAAAAACTTTGGGTGTTTTGGGCATGGGCCGCATCGGCACGGAAGTCGCCAAGCGCGCCATCGCCTTCGGCATGAAGGTGGTCGCCTACGACCCGTATCTCACGGAAGACCGCGCGAAGGCCATCGGTGCGGAATTCGCGGCGGACCTGGACGCGGTGTATCGCGTCGCCGATTTCATCACCGTGCATATGCCGGTGACGAAGGAAACCAAGGAAATGTTGAACGCGGCCGCGTTCGCCAAGATGAAGCCCGGCGTGAAGATCGTGAATTGCGCGCGCGGCGAAATCATTTGCGAGGCCGACCTCATTGCGGCGCTGGAATCGAATAAGGTGGCCGGCGCGGCGCTGGACGTTTTTGCCGTGGAACCGCTGCCCGCCGATCATCCGTATCGCAAGCAGCCAAATCTCATTCTCACGCCGCACCTCGGCGCGAGCACGGAAGAAGCGCAGGAAAAATGCGGTATCGAAGTCGCGGAAGTCATCGCCGGCTATCTGCTCACCGGCGAAGTCCGCAACGCGGTGAACCTGCCGTATCTCGATGCGAAGACTTCCGAGCAGGTGAAGCCGTATCTGCCGCTCGGCGAGGCGCTGGGCAAATTGCTCGCGCAACTCACGCCGACGACCGTGGACAAGCTGCACATCACCTACGGCGGCAACGCGAAAAACCTCACGAACATTGACCCGGTGACGCGCG
>PLYV01000249.1 GCA_003151855.1 Limisphaerales bacterium
CGGATTCCTTCAACGCGCGGACGTTGGGGTCTTTTTGCAACAGCGTGTTGTAGGCACAGGCCGAGCTGGAGAAAAAGTAGCGACGCGCCCCAGCCTTGTAAGCCGCCTCAATCATATTCGTGTTGATGAGGATGGAGCGCAGACATTCGACGCGGAAACGCTCGATGAAACCCATGCCGCNNCCATGTCGGCGGCGAGGTTGTAGACTTCCACTGCACCTTCGCAAACGCGCTTGCAGTTGTCCTCGAGGCTGACATCGAGGCAGAGGTTCTCGACGCCGGGAACATGCAGATACCACTCGTAAAGCGGCTTCTTGTCCACCGCGCGGATGTTGGTGAAACCTTTTTTCTTAAAGTGCAGGGCGAGGTTGCCGCCAATAAACCCGCCCGCGCCGGTGATGACGATCAAGTCATCCTTCTTCAGCGGGACGTCCTTTTCTACTATGCGTTTGGTCTCTTTCATAAATAATGGTTGTGGCGGCGAGCCGCCGTGGTTGCGCCAATGTTCAACGATATGATTAGCGCATTTGACAAAAATGGGAATGTCCACTTTTGACCAAAACATATCTATTATTGACCTCGACAGCCTATCCAAAGGGGCAACCAACACATTTGCTCGACAGCCGCGCCGGACAAATTAAAATCGCGGTTTATGACAAAACCGACTTTGCTCGTTCTCGCCGCCGGCATGGGCAGCCGTTATGGCGGACTCAAACAGATTGATCCCGTCGGCCCGAACGGTGAGACCATCATTGATTATTCCATCTTCGACGCGATGCGCGCCGGCTTCGGCAAGCTCGTCTTCGTCATTCGCAAGGACATTGAGCAGCAGTTCCGCGAGATCGTCGGCACGCGCTTTGAGCAGCGCATCGCCGTGGAATACGTTTATCAGGAACTCGACAAGCTGCCCGCGCCCTACACGCTGCCGGCCGGCCGCACCAAGCCGTGGGGCACAACGCACGCGATCTTGATGGCCGAAAACACCGTCAAAGAACCGTTCGCCGCCATCAACGCCGACGATTTTTACGGCCAGAACGCCTACCAGGTCATCGCCCAGCATCTCACCTCCGGCACGCCGGACTACGCGATGGTCGGATTCATTTTGAAGAACACGCTGTCCGACCACGGCACCGTGGCCCGCGGCGTTTCGCGCGTGGACGCCAATAATTACCTCACGCACATCGTCGAGCTGATGAAGATCGAGCGCGACGGCACCGGCGCGAAAGACACCGGCCCCGACGGCAAGATCACCCAGCTCACCGGCGACGAGGCGGTCTCGATGAATTTCTGGGGCTTCACGCCCGCGCTGTTTCCGCAGTTGCGCGAGGAGTTCGAAAAATTCCTCAAGCGCGCCGGCGGCGAACAGAAATCCGAGTGCTACATTCCCGCCACCGTGGGCGAACTCGTGACCAGCGGCCGCGCCAAGTGCAAGGTGCTGCGCTCGCCGGATTCCTGGTTTGGCGTGACCTACCGCGAAGACCGCCCGCAAGTCGTCGAGAGCATCCGCAAGCTGATCGCGAAGGGCGATTACCCGGAAAAGCTCTGGACGTAATTTGATTCAAACAACCGGCGGCCTTCCGAATGAAAGGCCGCCGGTTTTTTATTTGCGCACCACGCTGTCGCGTTTCGCCCAGTCGGGATTCGTGTCGGGAAAATCCAGATTGTAATTCAGCCCGCGGCTTTCCGGCCGCATCATCGCACAGCGCACGATGAGTTCGGCGACGGTCGCGATGTTGCGCAGCTCCAGCAGATCCGCCGTGACGATGAAATTCCAGTAATACTCCTGGATTTCCTGCTGCAAGTTCGCAAGCCGCGACTGCGCGCGCTGCAAGCGCTTGTTCGTGCGGACGATGCCGACGTAATCCCACATCAGCCGGCGGAGTTCGTCCCAGTTGTGCGAGACCACGACCAGTTCGTCTGCGTTCGTCGCGTTACCCGACTGCCAGAACGGGATTTTCAAATCAGTTTTTCCATGCGGCGCGGCAAGAATTTTTTGCGCCGCGCGATGCGCGCAAACGAGCGCTTCCAAAAGCGAATTGCTCGCCAGCCGGTTGGCGCCGTGCAATCCCGTGCAGGCCACTTCGCCAACGGCGTAAAGTCCGGCGATGTCCGTCTCGCCGTCCACGTTCGTCACCACGCCGCCGCACTGGTAATGCGCCGCCGGCACCACGGGAATCGGCTCCTTGGTGATGTCAATGCCGTAGCCGAGGCAGGTTTTGTAAATGTTCGGAAAGCGCTCAATGATAAACCGCGCCGGCTTGTGCGTGATGTCCAGATGCACGCAATCCGCGCCGGTTTTCTTCATCTCACTGTCAATCGCGCGCGCCACGATGTCGCGCGGCGCGAGGGATTTCAGCGGGTGAACGCCGTCCATGAATTCCCGGCCGGCGAGCGATTTCAAAATGCCGCCTTCGCCGCGCACCGCCTCGGAAATCAAAAAAGATTTCGCCTTCGGATGATACAGACACGTCGGATGAAATTGCACGAACTCCATGTTCGCGATGCTCGCGCCGGCGCGGAACGCCATCGCCACGCCATCGCCGGTCGCGATGTCGGGGTTCGTCGTGTAGAGATAAACCTTGCCGCAACCGCCGGTCGCCAGCACCGTCACCGGCGCGGCGAACGTCCAGACGCGGTTGCCTTTCTTGTCAAAAACATACGCACCCAAACAGTGGTTCTCACCGACATAGCCGAGCTTCTGGCTCGTGATCAGATCAATCGCGACGTGGTTCTCGAAAATCTCGATGTTCGGCTGGCGCGAAATCGCGTCCAGCAGCGCGCGCTCGATTTCGCGCCCCGTCATGTCCTTCGCGTGAAGTATCCGCCGTTTGGAATGTCCGCCTTCGCGGCCCAGGTCCAATTCGCGCGAACCGTCCTCCGCGCGCTGTTCGCTCTCGGAAAACTTCATGCCCAGCTCGATCAATTCCTGAATCCGCGCCGGACCTTCCTCGACAATCGTGCGGACGACATTTTCTTTGCACAGCCCCGCGCCGGCCTCCAGCGTGTCGCGGACGTGCAGCTCAAACGAGTCTTCCTTGCTCGTGACCGACGCGATGCCGCCCTGCGCGTAATTGGTGTTCGACTCCGCGCGGTCTTTTTTGGTGACGATGGCCACACGCCCGTGCGGCGCGACCTTGAGCGCGAACGTCAGTCCCGCGATGCCGCTGCCGAGGATGAGATAGTCGAACTGTTTCATTTCAAAGTTGGGAGTTGTCAATCAACCGCGTCTTGCCGAAAAACACCGCCAGTGCCATGTGTGTGCCGCGTTTCACTTGCGCTACCGGCTGCAAGGTTTCCGGATCAAAAAACTCGACGTAGTCCAGCCGCGCCAGCGGCGCAGCGGTGAGGAACTCCCGCAAATCCTGTTTCAACTTCGCGGCAGAAACGAATTTCTTCGCCACCGCCGTTTTCGCCGCCTGCAACGCGTGGAATAAAATCACTGCCTGCGCCCGCTGCTCCGCGTCGAGATATTTGTTCCGCGAACTCATCGCCAGCCCGTCCGCCTCGCGGCGCGTCGGCGCGACGATGATTTGCACCGGGAAATTCAAGTCGCGCGTCATGCGCTGGATGATGGCCGCCTGCTGGAAATCTTTCTGCCCGAACACGGAAACATCCGGCAAAACGATGTTGAACAGTTTCGCCACCACCGTCGTCACGCCGCGGAAATGCACCGGCCGCGCCGCGCCTTCCATCACGCGGCCCAGATTTTCCTCGACGACATAAGTGCTGTATTTGCCTTCCGCCTTGCCCGGGTAGATTTCCGCATCGCCCGGTGTGAAAACCACATCCACACCTTCGCCACGGCACATTTTCAGATCACGCTGCAAATCGCGCGGATATTTGGAAAGATCTTCGGTCGGCGCGAACTGCGTGGGGTTGACGTAGATGCTGACAACCACGACGCCGCTTTTGCCGACGCGTTTGCGCGCCTCGCGCACGAGGCTCAAATGGCCGTCGTGCAGATAGCCCATCGTCGGCACAAAACCGATCTTGCCGCCGGCACGTTTCCAGCGCCGGGCCAGTTTTTGCATCGCGGCCACCGTCGGGACAATTCGCATCCAACTGGTTTAACCGAATCACGCCGCAATTTCACGAAAGAAAAAGCCGCGCCGGATGTTCTCCGGCGCGGCGTTTGTTCCCCACCCCTAAATTCAGGCCTGCGCGAACAGGTGCGTGTGCTTGCTGCACGACTCGTTGGTCGGTGCGTCCGGCACGCGGTCGTTCGGCGTCACGATGTTGTTCGCCAGCATCCAGGCTTCCACCTCGTCGCCGCTGATGTCGGGCAGCATGTGGCCATTGATCTCGACGCACGGGCTCAACATCTGGCCGCTGCGCTCAACCATTTCCGCGCGCTGCGCCGGGTCGTTAATGATGTCGCGATCCTCGAACGGCAGATCATATTTCTTGAGAATGGCGCGGATGCCGTTGCTCCAGCCGCAGGTCGGTTTCAGATAGGCGATGATTTTCGGCTTGCTCATAGGTTTGCAAATATTGTCATTACGATGACAAGATAATGCCACAACCTGGAGCGCGGGGCAAATGCAATTAATTGGGGCGACCGCCGGATTGCGCGGCCTGTTCCAGCAGGCGGGCCAGCTCCTGCGGGTGCGTGCGCTGGACATTGTGGTCGCCGGACATGACGCGCACCGGCCAGCCGCGCGCCTGCGCCCGCTGGTAAAATTTGTAGAATTCATCCTGCGCCGGCGGCTGGCCCGCGTCCACGGTCAAAATATAGGTGGCGGGGAATTTCGCCGGCCGGCCGGCCAGAAAAATCGGCTCGGTGAAACATTTCAGCGGCATCGCCACATCGTGCGGCGGACGGCGGTTTGCGCCCGCCGACAAGACAAACCCATCCCGGATTTGCAACCGATTGGCATGGGCCGGCGGCATCGCGGTCAACACGCTTTCGCCATTTTCCGGCAACATGGCATCAACATAAACCACGCGCTTGAGCCGCTCCGGCACACGGTCGGCCACACCGGTGACAACCATGCCACCGTAGCTGTGGCCGACGAGCACGACATCGTGCAAATTTTCCCAGAGAATGACGTTCACCACGTCCTGAATGTGCGTGTCCAAGTCAATGTTCGTGCTGACCAGATGCACGCGCTCGCCCAAACCAGTGAGCGTGGACCGAAAAACCTTGTTGCCGTCGGCGGTCAGCAAATCATCCACGTGCCGCCAGTCCCAGCCGCCGCCCCACGCGCCAGGCACGAGAACATAAGTGTTCTTTTCCGGCGACGCCGCGATAGGAGCCGCCGTCTTGCAGCCGCCAAAAATGACGAGGCTGGCAACAACGAGGACCAAGCTGATGATTTTTTTCATTCGGTAGCAGAAACTTTCTTCCGCTGGGCCATAACTTTTGCCGACGGCTTAAAGTTGGTGATGAATTCGCGGTAGTAGTCGGCAAACGTCCCGGCGGCGAGGTGTGCGCGGGCGTCGGCCATGGTCTTGAGATACATGTGAGTGTTGTGAACGCTCAACATCCGCAGGCCAAGAATTTCATTTACATTCAGCAGATGTCGCAGATAGGCGCGCGTAAAATTTTTGCAGGCGTAACAGTCGCAACCTTCCTCAATCGGCGAAAAATCCGCCTTGAACTGGCCGCCTTTGATGCCGATGGCACCGCGCCGCGTGTAGGCCGTGCCGTTGCGCGCCACGCGCGTGGGCAGCACGCAGTCGAACATATCCACGCCGCGCGCGACGAGTTCCAGCATTTGCGCGGGCGTGCCGAGTCCCATCGCGTAACGCGCCTTGTTCGCTGGCAGATGCGGCACGGTGAATTCAATCGCCTGCAACATCTCCGGTTCCGGTTCGCCGACGCTCACGCCGCCGATGGCGTAGCCGTCAAAATCCATCGGCACAATCGCCTTGGCGCATTCCTCGCGCAGCGCGGGATTGTTGCCACCTTGCACGATGCCGAAAACTTTTTGCCCCGCCGCGCGCGGCTGTTCGCGACATTCGCGCGCCCAGCGAATCGTGCGTTCGACGGCATGGCGCTGCTCCTTGGCGGGCGCGTCGTGCGGCGGACATTCGTCGAAACACATCGCGATGTCCGAGCCAAGCACGCGCTGGATGTGCATGGATTCCTTCGGGCCGATGAACAGCATCGAGCCGTCGAGGTGCGAGCGGAACTCGACGCCGTGTGGTTTGACTTTGCGAATTTTCGCGAGCGAAAAAACCTGAAAGCCGCCGCTGTCCGTGAGGATTGGCAGTTGCCAATTCATGAACTGATGCAAGCCGCCGGCGGCCGTGATGATTTCCAAGCCGGGCCGGATGTTCAGGTGGTAAGTGTTGCCGAGAATGATTTGCGTGCCGCACTCCAGCAGTTCGCGCGGATCCATCGCCTTGACACTGGCCTGCGTGCCGACGGGCATATAGACCGGCGTGTCCACGACGCCGTGCGCGGTGGTCAATTTGCCGAGGCGCGCCTTGGTCGTCGTGTCGGTTTTGAGAAGTTCAAACATCGCGCAAAGGATAAGGCAATTGGGCGCGAAGCGGGATGAAATTCTGCGAGCCGAGCGTTGGACAATTTCAAATCAGTTCCGGCAGCAGTCGGAGTTCAAGCAGCAGCGCCCACCACCAAGCCAGCACCAGGCCGCCACGGAGATAAAACACAACCGCTAGCAACCCACCCACAAACCGCGCAGCCAGCAGACCGGCGAACATCAGCGGCGGAATCGTCCCGGCATGCGGATGAAGCTTCATCGCCGTCACGCCGACGCCGAACAGCGCGGTCAGGCACGCAGCGACCGGACAGTTCCGGCACAGGCGCATGAGCCAGTCAAAGGGCGCAAAGGTCAGGAACAACTGGCCGAAGCCCAGCACGAACGGCACCGTCGCCAACCAATGGACAAGGTCAGCGGGATAATCCTCCGGCAACTGTTGTCGGAGCGCCGAATCCAGCCAGAGCCGGCACGCCGAAGCCAGAAGGATTCCACCAACCGTCGCCGCGAGGAATAATTTTCTGTTCCACTTCGCAAAAAACACGGGGCGGTTCGTGTAAGGCGCGTGCCAAGCCAGGACAAAGCTCCACAGGGTGATGCCGCAGATGAAAACAGCGGCCTCCAGAAACCAAACCGGAACCGGTCGGACCGACCAGAGTGAAAAACGGGGATAACAGGCCAGCGCCGAAACCAGCGCGGCCAGAACCGCGCGATTCAGAACCCGTGGCTGGAGAAGATGGCGCATGATAGTGACACTGGCGTCTCGCCGGGGTGCTTCAAATATCCGGAACCGCCACGCAGAAACTCACAGGCGAGACGCCTGTGCCACGGCATCAGCCGGCCAATTCCGCGAACGAAACATCTACCAGCAGGTCGGCGGCGATTTTTTCCAAATCCTTTTTGAGCGCGGCGAGGTCGCAGCGCTCGGGGATTTGCAGACGAGCAACGGCCTTGAACAAGGTTTCGCCGGACATCGGCGCGCTGACGACTTCGCTGGAAAATTCCTCGACGTTCACACCGGCACGGGCCAGCGCAGCGGTGATTTCGCGGACGATGCCGGGCCGGTCGCTGCCGACGATTTCGAGCTTGGTCTGTTTGCCAGAAGCTTTCGCCGAAGCAGAGGCGTCATCACGAACGAGAATTTGCAGCCCGTTCGCCTGAAGCTTTTGCAGCGCGGCGAGCAGCGCGGATTTTTTGTCCACCGGGATTTCGATGCGCAGGATGCCGGCAAATTCGCCGCCGAGCCGGCACATCCGGCTTTCCAGCCAGTTGCCGCCGTGTTCGGCGACGGTGCGCGCGATGGATTCCACCAAGCCCGTGCGGTCCGGGCTGATGATGGTCATGACGAGGGGAATTTGCATCGCGGGAAAAATCAGGCCTGGCTGGTAATCTTCCGCCAGTCCACGCCCTGTTTGCCGGCGTAGATGGCGAAGGCTTTTTCATTCTGGATCAGCACGGCGCGCACCACGCTGGAATCGTCGGAGCGTCCAAGTTCCAAAATAGCGCTGGGGATGATGCCGGTTTTTTTGTGCGCGTAAATCAGGGCGAACACCGCCTGCGCGACGGCGACGTAGGGCAGTTCCTTGTAAGCACCCTCGACGGCGTCCTCGACGGCGTCGGCGAGAAACTCAAGCTGGTCCACAAGGTGCGGAAATTTCGGCGCGCTGATCTGCGTGAACTCCAGCTTCCACTGCGGCAGATGGCGCAAAACATTTTCGGCGAGCGCGGGCGTGATGGTGGCGGCCCCGCTGTTCACAAACTTGGCAATCTCTGGCATGGCGGCAATCTAGTGAAAGCTCCGCCGGTGTAAATGGAAAAGTCGCAGCCGCCATGAAACAATTCTTTTCACAATGCGCCGCGCACCTGCTAAAAATTCCGTGTGCAAGATTTGATCGCCAAAGCGGCCACGCTCATGGAAGCGTTGCCCTACATCCAGAAATTCAGCGGCGAAACCTTCGTCGTCAAATACGGCGGCTCGTTCATGGACTCGCCCGACGCCAGCGTCCGCAACGGCGTCGCCCGCGACATCGTTTTTCTCGAAGCGGTGGAAATCAATCCGGTCGTCGTCCACGGCGGCGGCAAGGCCATCACCCG
>PLYV01000077.1 GCA_003151855.1 Limisphaerales bacterium
CCGCGAAATTAAAAGGGCCGGAAGCTTGGTGCTCCCGGCCCGTGCCATTTCAATAAAGAACAAACACCTCTTGGTGGTCTATTCGACCCCAACCCGCGGTTTCACGGCGGCTGTTTCGGTGTTTATGGGCACACCTCCTGCGAAGCCCTTAATATGTAAAAGCGTTTCAAACCATCTCGGCGCGCTCATCAGCGACCTGTGGGTAGACCCCACCGGTGAGGAGTTTTGCATCCTCTGCGCCATTCTTAGTTTTGTGCTGCCTGACATCATCGAGACGTCGTTTTAATTCTGTTCACAGTCCGTTCACCTTTCGTTCCGCCATTTACTGTTCGTTTCAGGGAAATAAAAAACCCTGCCTACACGGGGTAAGCAGGGTATGAAAAGTCGGCTTTCGATTCTTTACCTGCTTGCCTCCAGATTATCCAAAATGGTTTCCGGGTTATACCCGCTATGCCATCTGGATAGACCAAGGCTAAACACACAACCTTGGCTTAACCGACTATGACGTGTCGCTTTCGCGACCGACAGCGTCGGCCAAATCGTGGCTGATATGTTCATGCAAGTTTTCATCGAACGTGATAGACGCTACCAAACATCAATGGTTACAGTCCACTTATACCTTTGGGGGTGGGCTTATCTTAAATTGTAATATCCGGATAGATTGATGGAAACTTGTAGTCCGACGTTCAATAATATTGCCGGATGTAACCATAGGCTTTGTCGAACAAATCTTGGTCGGTGTGCAATTTGTATTTGAGCAGCGTGCGACGCAGTGCTTGTTGCACTTCGCGCTCCCCCTGGGATGTATTTTTCCAGCCGTCGAATCGGACTTTTTTCACGATGTCGTCAATGTCTGCCACGATGCGTTCAACGATGATGTGTGTGTTCTTGGTCTTGGCTTCTTTGAACAGTTCGGTGAGGGCTTCCTTGGCGCGGTCACGTTCCTCGACCGGGTCGGCTTGCTTCTCGGCTTTCAGGGTGTCCTGCGCCAATTCAAGCATCTGTTTCAAAAACTCCACGCTCGTCAGCAAGCCCTGCTCGTGGCGTTCCTTGATTTTTTCCAACCGCTCGCCCAACTCGGTGAACTTTGGGTTGCCGAAATGTTTGCGCAGCCGGGCGATGAGGGTGATTTCGATTTCCTTGCCGCGTTTGGCCGGGTCGTTGCTCTTGAGAAAATCCTCGATGACCTGCGCGTCCATGACCAACGTCTCGATGTCATCGCGCACAGATTCAACGTGGACATTTTCATTGATGAGCTGAATCGTCTTCGCGCCTAGCGCGTGCCAGAGCAATTTTCCGTTGCCGCTCGGCGGTTTCACCGATTCATAAACCTGCGTCAGCCAGCGATAATCTTTCTGGTAAGCACCCAGGCACGGATCAGGTGACAGCGCCTCCCAGATGTTGGCAAGCACGGTGTATTCCGCCGCGAACTTGTCGCGCACTTCGTTGTTGGGCAGGTGTTGCTGCGCCGCCATCAAACCCTCGTAGCCACCCACGGTGCGATCCACACCAGGGAAAAACGACAGGCATTTCTGCATCTTCACCGGCAGCACCTTGCGTAGCTCATCAATGTTGGATACCACCAACCGCACGGATTTTTCGTCAAATGCCAGTGCCTGCGCCACGTCGTCGAAAATGCCGATGTAATCCACAATCAAGCCGTGTGTTTTTTCTTGGCCGAAAGTGCGGTTTGTGCGGCAGATGGCTTGGAGCAGATTGTGGTCGCGCAACGGCTTGTCCAAATACATCGCCTGCAAAATCGGCGCATCGAAGCCAGTCAGCAGCTTGGCTGTGACGATGACGAATTTGAGCGGGTCAGCCGGATCGCGGAAGCGGTCGAGCAACTTTTCTTCGGCGTCCTTGTCGCGGCTGTGAACTTTCCATTCGTCCGGGTCGCCGGGCGCGGCGGAAATGACGATGGCGCTGGCCTCCGGGCCAATCAACTCATCTATCACCGCCTTGTAAAGCACGCAACATTCACGGTCGAACGTCACGACCTGCGCCTTAAAGCCATTTGGTTCAACCTTGGACTGGAAGTGCGTGACAATGTGATTGACCACGGCGCGGACACGTTCCGGGTTTTTCACCAGCACGGCCATTTTCGCTGCGCGTTTGGCAAGGTCGTCGCGATCCTGCTCGCTCAAATCGCCCGTGATGGCACGGTAAGCTTCATCAATCGCTGCCTTGTTAATTTTCAACTTCACCTCCGGCGCTTCAAAATGCAGCGGCAAGGTCGCCTTGTCGCGGATGGATTCCTGGAACGAATACCGGCTCATGTAGCCCTTTTCGTCCTCGTCCGCGCCGAACGCCCAAAATGTATTCTTATCCGCCCGATTGATGGGCGTGCCGGTGAGGCCAAACAGAAACGCATTTGGCAACGCCTCGCGCATCTTGCGGCCGAGATCGCCTTCCTGTGTGCGATGCGCCTCGTCCACCATCACGATGATGTTCGACCGCTCATTCAACTTCCCGCCCGCCTCGCCAAATTTGTGAATGGTGGTGATGAGCACCTTACGCACGTCCTGCGCCAGCAATGTCTGCAACTCCTGCCGCGTCGCCACGCCGACCATGTTCGGCACATCCGCCGCGTTGAACGTGGCGGTGATTTGCGTGTCGAGGTCAATGCGATCCACCACGATGATGACCGTGGGATTGCCGAGCTTAGGATGCAGCCGCAGTTTTTGCGCGGCGAAGACCATGAGCAACGACTTGCCGCTGCCCTGAAAATGCCAGATGAGACCCTTCTTCGGATAACCTTTCACCACGCGCTCGATGAGCTGGTTCGTGGTGAAATACTGCTGGTAACGGCAGATGACCTTGATGCGCCGATGCTTTTTATCCGTGGCAAACAGCGTGAAGCTTTGAAGAATGTCCAACACCACCTCGGGCCGGAGCATGGATTCCACCGACCGCCGCACGTCTGCCAGCGAACCTTCCGGCTCATTCTCCCGCGTGCGCCATGGACTCCACATCTCAATCGGCATCCGAATTGAACCGAAGCGGAACGCTTTGCCCTCGGTCGCAAAGGAAAAAACATTCGGCACGAACATGGCCGGCACTTGCCGCTCGTAAATCTCGTTCACCTGAAACGCGCCGTCGAACCACGTCACCGCGCTGCGCGTGGGCGTCTTGGCCTCGCCGATGACGATGGGCAGGCCGTTGACCAGAAACACCACGTCGAACCGCTTCACCACCGTGCCGGTTTGATACGTCCATTGGTTGACGACGGTGAGCCGGTTGTTCGCGGGGTGGATAGCATCCACGAGCCTGATGGAAACGTGCTCGCCGTTATGGCCGAAAGGCATCGTCTTCTCGCCGCGCAGCCAGGCCATAAAATTCTCGTTCGCCCGGACCAGTCCATCGGCTTGCACGGAAAGAATGGTCGCCCGCAACGCGTAAATCACCTCATCGGCGCGGTCGGGCTGGGCGGCGATTTCCGGGTTGAGCCGGAGCAAAGCCTCGCGCAACCATGATTCCACCATCACGTCGCCGGGCTGACGCGGCACTTGCACACCGGGAACATAATTCCAGCGTGCCGGCTTGAACTCACTGCCCAGCGAAGCGCCGGGCGGCTGGTCGTGCATCGGTTCGGCGGCGGCGGTGCGGCCCAGATTCTCGACGGCATCGAGAATCATCTGCTCGACGGTGTTGGATTCGTTGAAGCTCATGATTTGGGCGGTTTGATTTTTTTCGCGGGCGGCGATTGACTCAGCTTGGCCACGGCTTTTTCAAAATCCGCGTCCACCGGGCGCGGCTGGGCATCAAGTAGTTTCCGATAGCGGTCATATTCCAGTTCCGCCTTGGCGCGCGCCTGCTCGGCGGAAATTTTCCCGGCATGATCCAGCAACTCGTGATCCGACAATTTTAGAAACTCATCCAGCTTCGCGATCCATTCCCGCATGGTCATCACCTTGCGCCGGAGCGCCTGCAACTCCGCAAATTCCAGATACACCGTCACAATCCGGTTCAACACGCCGAGTTCGCCCGCTTCGAGATAATTCTTGGCGACGCTCACGTCCTCCTTGCGGATGATGCCGCCGGGCCGCGTCGTCTTCAAGCCCATGAACGGCTTGGTGGCATCCACCCGCGCATGAATCACCTCCGCCGCCGTCTGGCCGTGCGCCGCCCAGTGCATCTTGTTCTGCACCGTGGCGAAAAACTGCTGCGACAGCTCAACGTCCGCCGTGTAATCCACGCTGGTGGCGTAAATATCCAGCACCTTTTGGTAAAACCGGCGCTCCGACGAGCGGATGTCCCGGATGCGCTCCAGTTGCTCGTCGAAATAATCCTTCTGGCCCTTGCCCGGCGGATTCTTCAACCGCTCGTCATCCATCGTGAATCCCTTGACGATGTATTCCCGCAACCGCTGCGTGGCCCAGATGCGGAACTGCGTGCCGCGATGCGATTTCACCCGGTAGCCCACGGAGATGATGACATCGAGGTTGAAATACTCCACCTGATAGGTTTTGCCATCAGCGGCAGTTGTTGCAAATTTTGCAACAACTGAACTCTCTGGCAACTCGCCCTCGGCAAAAACATTTCTGATGTGCTTTGAAATGACGGATTTGTCCCGCTGGAACAGATCCGCCAACTGGTTGAGCGACAGCCAGACGGTTTCGCCTTGCAGCCGGACTTGCAGCCGCGTGCGGCCATCTTCCGTTTGGTAGAGAATCACATCGTCGCCGGACGGCGCGGGTGACGCGGGCGGTTTCATGTGACACCTCCCGGCGCGGGGTTGGATTCGGCGAAGCTCATCGTTTTACCTTAATAGTTGTTCAAGGAGCGCACTCACCAAACTTTCGGTTTGCTTGACCTTGGTCGCTTGAGCATACCGAGCCACATCAATTGGCAAAAGACTTCGGCAGATTTCACGCTGCACGTTGAGGTCGGGAATAGGAAGCTGAAATTTTTCAAACCTCGCAGCAGTCAAGTGGCTCACAGTTGTCGTGACAGCAATCCTTGCAAGATCACCTTTATGGAAGGCGTTTTGTAATGCTGCGTGAGCAAATTCGGGAGTCAATACTTTGGTTGGCCGAAAGCGAAGTAGCGTTTTCTGAAAACAACAATCCTGAATTTCCCCACGATAAATCGCAGACCGCCCGACATTCTTTGGGCCAGTGATGTCGCCTTCTGTAATCAGGATGTCTCCATCTTTAAGTGAATAGCGGGCGAAGTCACTCTCATCGAAATCCATCTCCAAAACGTCGCGCAAATCCAGTTCACCATCGAGGACGTTGACAACCCGTAAGTAAGGTTTCGAGAATCGGCCAGTTGTATATTGTGGAGCACGCTGGCGACCCAGCTGAACCTCACCAACTTCTCTTGCTTGTCTCGACTGAACCTTGTTCATCGGCTCAAAAGCTGAAAGCAGTGCGGTGCGACGATAGGTTTCAATCTCTGTGGAGAGTTTCAAATTCTTGCGATGGACTTCATCCATTGCCCACAAGATTTCGGCGATGCGGCGCTGCTGGTCGAGCGGCGGGAGGTCGAATTCAAAGCTGGCGAGACTGCTCCAGTTGGTGCGCGGCGAGAGCGAACCGGCGGAGGTTCCAACCGCGTGCTGAAAGAACCGCTCCG
>PLYV01000230.1 GCA_003151855.1 Limisphaerales bacterium
CGCTGGTAAAGCTGGCAGCTCAATTCGCCGTCCTGCACAAAGAATTGAAACATCGTGTGGCACGGCGGCAGCGCCATCGTCTCGATCTCGCCGGGGTTCCACGCGCTGACGATGAGCCGGCGCGAATCGGGATTTTTTTTGATCTGCGCGATGACGCCGTCAATCTGGTTGATGCTGCGGCCGTCGGCGGTTTTCCAATCGCACCATTGCGCGCCATAGACGCGGCCGAGGCTGCCGTCGGGCTTCGCCCACTCGTCCCAGATCGTCACGCCGCGTTCCTGGAGCCAGCGGACGTTCGTCTCGCCGCGCAGGAACCAGAGCAGTTCGTAGATGATGGACTTGAGGTGGACCTTCTTGGTGGTGAGGACGGGGAAATTCTGGCGCAAATCAAACCGCGCCTGCGCGCCGAACACGGACCAGGTGCCGGTGCCGGTGCGGTCGGCCTTGAACTTGCCTTTCTCCAGCACCAGCCGGAGCAAATTGTGATACTCAATCATCGCGGGAAAAAGTTAAACACGAATCGCGCGGCGGAAAAAGAAATTTAGCCGTCAACGCTGAAGGTTTCAGGGAGGCGGTATTTAGCCGGGGCAAGGGATTATGCAGCCTTGTTCTCGAACAGACTCGGCGCGGTCTGGCGGGCGAATTCCATGCAGCGCGCGGCGATTTCCGTGGGCGATTCGCAGCCGAGCGCGAACTCCGCCAGCGCCTTCGCCTCCGCCAGCTTCAGCCGGCGGATCATGTATTTCACCTCGTCAATCACGCCGGGCGCGCAGCTCAATTCATCCACGCCCAGGCCGATGAGCAGCGGCGCGAGCACCGGGTCGCCGGCAATCTGCCCGCAGACACCCGCCCAGATGCCCTTCGCGTGCGCGGCGTCCACGGTCATCTTGATGAGCCGCAGCACCGCCGGATGCGTCGGCTGGTAAAGGTGCGTGACCCGCTCGTTGCCACGGTCAATCGCCAGCGTGTATTGGATGAGGTCGTTGGAACCGATGCTGAAAAATTTCACGCGCGCCGCCAGCGCGTCGGCGATGAGCACGGCGGACGGAATCTCGATCATCGCGCCGACCTCGAGGTTTTCGGCGAACGGAATCTTTTCTGCGCGGAGCTCGGCCTTGCATTGTTCCACGAGCGTGTTGGCCTGGTTCAATTCGTCGAGGCCGGAGATCATCGGATACATCATCTTCACGTTGCCCCCGGCGCTGGCGCGGAGGATGGCGCGGAGCTGGGCGCGGAAGAGTTCCGGCTGCGCGAGGCAGAACCGGATGGCGCGCCAGCCGAGGAACGGGTTCATCTCCTGCGCGAGGTCGAGGTTGGAGGCGAACTTGTCGCCGCCCAGATCGAGCGTGCGGATGATGACGCTGTGCGGCTGGAGCGCGGTGGCCACGGCGCGGTAAACCTGAAATTGATCCTCCTCGGTCGGCGGCTGCTCGCGGTTGAGGAACAGATACTCCGTGCGGAACAGGCCGACGCCTTCCGCGCCGTGGGCGAGCACGGCCTCCACGTCGCCCTGCTCCTCGATGTTCGCGGAGAGGTGGACGATCTTGCCGTCCAGCGTGACGGCGGGCTGGTGCTGGACCTCGCGGAGTTTTTCGTCCAGCGACGCCTTGATTTTGGCGAGCTGGCCGTATTCAAACATCGTCTGGTCGGTGGGATTGACGATGACCGTGCCGTTGTAGCCGTCGAGCAGAACGTAATCGCCGGTCTCCAGCTCCTCGCTGATGTTCTTGGTGCCGACGACGGCGGGGATGTCCAGCGACTGCGCAAGAATCGCGGTGTGCGACGTCTTGCTGCCGATGTCGGTGGCGAAACCAAGGACGAGTTTTTTGTCCAGTTGCGCCGTCATCGAGGGGCTTAGATCGTGCGCGACGAGGATGCACGGCTCGGTGAGGTGGCGCAGGTCGAACTGGTCTTTGACCTCCAGCAAATTGTCGAGCACGCGGCCGGTGAGGTCGCGCAGGTCGGCGGCGCGTTCCCGGAGATATTCATCCTCGACGGCCTCGAGCACGGCGATGTAACGGTCGGCGGCGGTGTGAAAGGCGTAATCGGCGTTGGTCTTCTGCTCGCGGATGATCTTGATGACTTCCTCGATGAGCACGCGATCTTCGAGCATCAGCAAATGCGCGTCGAAGATGTCCGCCTCGTTGGAACTCATCGTGTCGGCGACGCGGCGCTGGACTTCGGTGATCTGCTGGCGCGTGCGGACGAGGGCGTGTTCGAAGCGTTTGGTTTCCGGAACGACGGAGTCATCGGCCAGATGGCGCTTGGTGATGACGCGGCGCGAGCGGTGCATGACAACGACCTTGCCCCGGCACACACCGTCGGAAACGGCGATGCCGCGAAAAACCTTTTCCCCTTTTAGCTGGCCTGACATGACGCTGGAACTAGAAATAACCGAGGCGCACCGGCTTGCAAAGCATTTCCGCGCGGGAGACAGGAAAATTTCTGGTGACAAAAAAAGCCCGCACGAGGCGGGCTTGGGGGAATTTCAAATTGGGAATGCCAATCAGGCGCGTTCCATGTATTTGCGGGTGCGCGTATCAATCTTGATCTTCTCGCCGGTCTTGATGAACAGCGGCGCCTGCACGGTGATGCCGGTTTCGAGCGTGATGGCCTTCTGCACGTTGTTCGCGGAATCGCCGCGCACGCCTTCCGGCGCGTCGGTGACGGTGAGGATGACGCTGGCGGGGATTTCCACGCTGACGGCCTTTTCCTCGACGAACGTGACGGTCACGGTCGCGTTCTCTACCAGAAAATCCTTCGCGTCGCCGACGAGGTCCGCCGTGAGCGTGACGGTTTCATAGTTTTCCGGGTCGGTGAAGACATAATCCGCGCCGTCCTTGTAGCTGTATTCCATCTTGGTGGTCATCATCGGCACGGGCTCGATCTTTTCCGTGGAGCTGAAGCGCACGTCGGACGCCTTGCCGGTGCGGATGCTGCGCAGCGTGGCCTGCACGAACGCGCGGAGGTTGCCGGGCGTGCGGTGCTGGAAGTCGAGGACGACGGAGATGTCGCCGTTGTAATTGATCGCCATGCCACGGCGGAGGTCGTTTGCGGTTGCCATAAAATTATTGTTCGCTTTGGTTGCTGTAAAAAATGAGTTGCACAGGATACCCGCAAAAAGGCTGAACGCAAGACGCTTTTGTCGGAATTGGCGGGATTCCTTGACGCCACAAACCTTTGTATGCTACAAACAGTGAGCCACAATTAGCTGTGGTTTTATGCGTTGCCCCAAGTGCGGTTGCCAGGAAGACAAGGTCATTGACTCGCGCGCCTCCCGTGAAGGCGCGACCATCCGCCGCCGCCGCGAATGCGCCGCCTGCCAGCATCGCTTCACCACCTACGAGGAAGTCGAACACGAAGGCCTGATGGTGCTCAAGCGCGACGGCCGCCACGAGGAATTTTCCCGCGAAAAACTTTTGTCCGGCATCCGCAAGGCCTGCCAGAAACGCCCCGTCTCGCCCAAAGCGATGGAAGATCTGGTGGATCATATCGTCGCCACCGTCACGGTGAAATACGAGAGCGAAGTGCCCGGCGAATTCATCGGCACGATGGTCATGGAAGGATTGCGCGAACTCGACGCCGTCGCCTACGTCCGCTTCGCCAGCGTGTATCGGCGGTTCGAGGAGGCGAAGGATTTTGTGCACGAGGTCAAAAAACTGGAGGCCATGCAATGATCGCACTCCGCACCGACTGCCTGCTGTTTGAACTCACCAACGGCGAAAGCGTGCCGTGCTCATCCGAGATGATCACCGTCGAGATTGTCGGCGAAGCCGCCACCGCACCCGATCGCGACCTGCTCCGGCACGCCGCCGCGAGCGTGTTCCACTATTTCAAAACCGAGCTGGAACGCGAATCCGTGACCGTGGCCGAATTTTCCCGCGCGCTGGAAAAAGTCCTCGCCCATCTCGGTTACAGCATCCACACCGGCGAGAGCGGCCCCGCCGACCTCGGCCAGCTTTTGCGCGAAGCCGGCGACAGCCGCGAACTGCTTTTTTTCCCGCGCCTGCGCGACGAACTGCGCGGGCAGCTCCGCCACTCACCGCGCGTCGTGCATTTCCGCGGCCTGCGCGGCTGCGTGAAACAGCTCGCCGGCGTGCGCCGCTGGAGCCATCGCTGCGAGGAATTGCAGGATCAAATCGTCAGCTACCTCCGTGAATGTCTTTCCGCCGAGCCGGAACCCGCCCAGTGCGCGCTGGTGG
Source organism: Limisphaerales bacterium (assembly GCA_003151855.1). Lineage (GTDB taxonomy): Bacteria > Verrucomicrobiota > Verrucomicrobiia > Limisphaerales > UBA11358 > UBA11358. The sequence goes on from PLYV01000230.1 coordinate 4,203, forward strand.
TGGAATAGTTTTCAATTTTGAATTTTCAGTTTTGAGTTGGAAAAATTCGACGGCGCGTCGGCTGCAACCAAAAACTTAAAATTCAAACCTGAAAACTGATGAAAACCTTGTTTGAAAAAATCGCCGCGCGCGAAATCCCCGCGCAAATCGTGTTTGAAGACGACCTCGTCCTCGCCATCCGCGACATCCAGCCGCAGGCGCCCACGCACATTTTGATTTTTCCGAAGCAGCCCGTGCCGCGCATCGCCGAGGCCACGCCGGACGACCACAAATTGCTCGGCCATCTTTTGTTGAAAGCCGCCGAAGTCGCGGAAAAGGCCGGCCTGAAAAAATCCGGCTACCGGCTCGTCATCAACAACGGCGCGGACGGCGGCGAATCCGTGCCGCACCTGCACTGCCACATCCTCGGCGGCCGCCACCTCGCCTGGCCGCCGGGCTGAACCGCCGGCGGTGTCCTAATCTTAATCTTGTTCTTAATCGTAATCCGCTTGGTTGTTGGATTACGATTAAGATTAGGATTAGGCTGCCACCGAACCTTGCACGCGCCGGCAAGTTCGTTTAGCTTCGCCCCATGTCTTTTTTCGGCAAGTCGGGTCTGTTTGCGGTGTCGGCGCTGTCGCTGCTGGTTTTCACCGGCTGCGATCCGTCCGGCTCCAGCGCGCTGGACGAGGAGAAGGAGCCGCATTTCATCCTCGGCAAAGGCCGCGTCAACGCGATGGATTATGCCGGCGCCGTCGAGGCGTTCAACGAATCGCTGGAAGCCAATCCGCGCTCGGCAGCGGCGCATTTCCAGCTCGCGTGCCTGTTCGACCAGAAGGAATCCGATCCCGCCGCCGCCGTCTATCATTACCAGGAATTTCTCCGGCTGAATCCCAAGGCCGACAACGCCGAAGTCATCCGCCAACGGATTTACAGTTGCAAACAGCAGCTCGCCGCCGATGTGCTGCCGCTGCCCAGCGCGCCCGCCGCGCAAAAACAACTGGAAGACCTCGCGGAAAAAAACCGCCGCTTGCAGGATGAAAATGAAAAATGGCGCGCGTATTACGCCGCGCAGCAGGCCGCACCAAAAAATCCGGTGCCGCTGAATCCCACGCCCGGCGGCAATCTGGTGCCAGACGATATTTCCGCCGCGGCGGCCAATCCGACACCGCCCGCCAACCCCGCGCCAACGCATCCCGCGCCGAAGCCGGCGAAGGCGCGCACGCACACCGTCGCCGCCGGCGAAACAATGGCCAGCATCGCGCGCAAAAGCGGCGTCAGCCTGTCCGCGTTGCAGGCGGCGAACCCCGGCGTGACGCCAAAAAAAATCCATTCCGGCCAGGTGCTGAACCTGCCGTGAAAAATAAAATTTCATGGCCGCCCGCCTGATTTTTTTCGCCATCGCCGTTTTCTGGCTGACGATGAACGTGCTGCTCTGGCGGACGGAATTCGGCGCGCACGGCGGTGAGATGCCGGTGCCGGTGGAACTGGTGTGGCGGAAAATTTTGACCGCGCCGGATGCATCGTCGCTGACGGTGTATCAAGCCGGCGACCGCACAGGCTATTGCGAATTTTCCACGAGCATCGGCCAGGAAATGTCCGCCATGGACGCCGACAGCCTGCCGCCGGAGGGGCTGGCGAAACGCGCCGGCTACAAGATTCACCTCGCGGGCAACGTGTCGTTCGGCGACTTCACGAACCGTGTGAAATTCGACGGGCGCCTGCAATTTTCCTCCACGCGGACGTGGCGCGCGGTGGACTTGAAAATTAGTTCGCGCCAGTTCGCGGTGGAAATCCATTCGCTCGCCACCAACCAGACGGTGCATCTGAAAATCACCTCCGACGGCGGCGTGCTGGATCGCGACCTGGCCTTTGCCGACCTGCAAAATCCCGGCGCCGTCGCCCGCGCACTGATGGGCAACGGCGCGGAAACGTTTGCCGGCCTGTTCGAACTGCCGGCGCTCACCGCCGAGGCGGCGGCGCAAAAAATGGCCTGGCGCGCGAGCCGCACCCGCGTCAAGATCGGCACGGAAGCGGTGCCGATTTACCGGCTGGAAACCGAGGTGCTGGGCCGCGCCGTGCAGGTGGACGTGAGCACGCTCGGCGAAATCCTGCGCGTGGAGCTGCCCGGCGACCTCAGCGCACGCATTGACGAGTGGACCAAGCCATGATTGAACTCGACCACCTGGTGAAAAAATTCGGCGACCTTACGGCCGTGAACGACGTCAGCCTCACGCTGCGGCAGGGCGAATTTTTTGCGCTGCTCGGGCCGAACGCCGCCGGCAAGACCACCGCCATCAAGCTGCTTGCCGGCCTCATCAAGCCCACGTCCGGCGCGGCGCGCATCTGCGGTTTTGACATCCAGACACAGCCGCTGGAGGCGCGGCGACGGCTGGCATATGTGCCGGATTTTCCGTTTCTTTACGACAAGCTGACGGCGTGGGAATTTTTCCGCTTCACCGGCGAGCTGTTCCGGCTCGACGCCGCGCGCATCGAGAAAAATTCCCGCGAGCTGGTGACGCGGTTTCATTTGCAGGAATTCGTGGATCGTCCGTTGGAAGGGCTTTCGCACGGCACGCGCCAACGCGTCGCCATCGTGTCGGCGCTGCTGCACGACCCGGAAGTTTTTGTGATTGATGAGCCGATGGTCGGCCTCGACCCGCAGCACGCGCGGGTGGTGAAGGATGTTTTGAAGGAGCGCTCGCTGGCGGGCATGACGGTGCTGGTCTCAACGCACCAGTTGAGCATCGCGGAAGAAATGTGCGACCGCATCGGCATCATCAATGACGGCAGGCTCATCGCCGTCGGCACGCGCGAGGAATTGCGCCGGCAAAGCGGGGCGACGGGCGCGCTGGAGGAAATTTTCCTGTCGCTTACAGCGGCGGCGGACGGCGGAAAATAACCGGCAACCTTTTGGATTGCCTCGAACGCAGGGCGGTTTAACTTGTCCATCATCACATGAAAACTTTCTTGGCCGGCTTGCTGGCAATCATTTTCGTTTCCCGCGCGGCGGCGCAGGTGAACGTGGACCTGGTGTTCGAACAGGAGCAGTTTCTGCCAAGCGAAACCATCCCGCTGGCGGTGAAAATCACCAACCGTTCCGGCCAGCAACTGCACTTCGGCGCGGACGCGGACTGGCTGACGTTCGGCGTGGAGGCGGCGGACGGCTTTGTGGTGCTCAAGAATGCGGAGGTGCCGGTGACAGGCGCGTTCGATTTGGAAACGGGGCAGCTCGCGATCAAGCGCGTGGATTTGCAGCCGTATTTTGCCTTGGGCAAACCGGGGCGCTACCGCGTGACAGCGACGCTGCACATCAAGGACTGGAGCGAGCAAATCGCCAGCGCGCCGAAAAATTTCGATGTCATCACCGGCGCGAAATTGTGGGAGCAGGATTTTGGCGTGGCGACGACGAACGCCGTGCCGGAGGCGCGCAAATACATGCTGGAACAGGCGAATTACCTGAAGGCGCAGTTGCGGCTGTATGTGCAGGTGAGCGACACGGCGGAGGCGCAGGTGTTCAAGGTCACGGCGCTGGGGCCGATGGTGTCGTTCGCGCACCCGGAGGCGCAGGTGGACCGGCAAAGCCGGCTGAACGTGCTGTGGCAGATGGGCGCGCAGAGCTTCAGTTTCGTGGTGGTGAACCCGGATGGCACGGCGGCACCGGCGGAATATTATGATAATTTTCCGGCGCGCCCGAAACTGGCCGTGACCGGCGACGGCGACGTGGTGGTGGTGGGCGGCGCGCGCCGGGCGAAGCCGGCGGAACTGCCGATGGTGAAATCGCCGGACGAATTGCAGCACTCAGTCCAGCCGGTGCTGCCGGCGGAGAAGAAGTAATCAAGCCCGGTTCGCCAATTTCCGCCTTGCCATTCCACGCGTTTGGCCTATTCTCCATCCTGCCTGAACGCCGCGTGTGCGGATTGTTCAATTAAGGCTGAGAAAAAAAGTTAAACCATCAACCTAACCTTTAACCTCCGTTGCCCCGGCAGCGTTCGTTCAGTTAGGCAATGGAGTCTTCAGTTCCTTCTGGAATTCAAGCCTCCCGCAGCAGTCCCAAAGTTATGTTAACCATGGAAGAAGCCCTGAAATCGGGCAGCAAAGTCGTCGCCCAAGGCGAAATCGTCAAAGGCACCATCATCGAAGTCCGCAACAAAGAAGTCCTCGTGGACATCGGCTACAAGAGCGAAGGCATCGTCCCGCTCAACGAATTTTTGGAACCCGAAGCCGTCGCGGTCGGCCAGCAGATTGATGTGCTGATCGAGAAGCTCGAAAACAAGGAAGGCACCGTCGTCCTCTCGCACGAGAAGGCGGAGTTCAAGAAGAACTGGGACCGCATCCTCTCGATTTGCAACGAGGGCGGCCGCGTCAACGGCAAGGTCAAGGCCGTGGTCAAGGGCGGTCTCATCGTCAACGTCGGCGTCGAAGCGTTCCTGCCGTCGTCGCAGCTCGACGTCATCACGCCGAAGAATTTGCAGTCCTTCGTGGGCAACACCTACGAATTCA
>PLYV01000009.1 GCA_003151855.1 Limisphaerales bacterium
CGTTTGCCAGCGGCGTTTCGCTGTCACGCCCGGATTTGCACGTCTTCGCCTTCAGCGGCGACGGCGATGCGTTCTCCATCGGTGGCAACCATTTCACACACACCGCGCGCAAGAACATCAAGATGACGCTCGTCGTCATGGACAACCAAGTTTACGGCCTCACGAAGAAACAGACCTCGCCCACGTCGCCGCTCGGCTTCAAAAGCAAGACGGACATCTGGGGCGCGGTGGATTATCCGATCAATCCCGCCAAGCAGGCCATCGCCGTCGGCGCGTCGTTCGTCGCGCGCACCTCAGCCTCGAATCCGAACCACGTCCTCGCGACGATGGAAGCCGCGATGGATCACGAAGGTTTCAGTTTCGTTCACTGCCTGAGCGAATGCGTGGAGTTCTACGAAGGCGCGTTCGATTCGGCGAATCCCCGCAAGGGCGGCGCATTCAACGAGGTTCCCAAGCACCATGACGTGACCGACGAGATGGCGGCCTACAAGCTGGCCAGCGCGGATTTCCCCGGCAACTTCGGCATTCTCTATCAGGTCAAGAAGCCGACCAAGAACGCGCGGGAAAACGAGATTGTCCAATCGTTGCAGAGCAAGTTTGCCGGCCAGAAAGACTGGCAGATTTTGCAGAAGACCTTCGATCGGATGAAATAAATTTTCGATTTTCGATTTTCGATATACGATTTACGAGCCTGCGGATTTTCCCAGGCTCGTATTTTTTATGGCGCATCAGTCGTAAATCATAAATCGTAAATCCCAATGGCTCACATCCACGAAAAAATTGATTTTACCGTCGCGATTTTTGTCGTTCACGACGGCAAGATTCTGCTCATCCACCATCGCAAGCTCGACAAGTGGCTGCCGCTCGGCGGTCACATCGAGCTGGACGAAGACCCGGAGCAGGCGGCGTTGCGCGAGGCGCGGGAAGAAAGCGGTCTCGACGTGGAACTGCTCGGCGAGCGGCCGCCCACGACCTCGCCCGGCACCCGCGCGCTCATCGCGCCGAGGTTTCTGGACATCCACCGCATCAGCGACACGCACGAGCACATCGGCCTGCTTTACTGGGCGCGGCCCAAGCACGGCAAGCTCGCACTCGCCACCGCCGAACACCACGACATCCGCTGGTGTTCCGTCGCCGAACTTGACCAGCTTTCGCCGCCGATGACCGACGCGGTGAAATGGTATTGCCTCAAGGCTCTCCAGGAAATTTCCCAGCACCCGTGAATCTCCGTCAAAAACGCCAGTCGCTCTGTTTCACCATCGAAGGCCTGAACTCCTTCGGCACGGTGCTTTATTTCACCTACCTGTATTTCCTGCTGCATTTCAAGTTTGGCTTCACCGACAAGGCCAACCTCGCCGTCGCCGCGCTGCTGGGATTTTGCTATGCGCTGTCCTCGTGGCAGGCCGGGCGGCTCGCGCAGCGCTGGGGTTATTTCGCCGCGCTCAAGCTTGGCTTCGCCATCATGGCCGTCGGTTTGCTCACCGGGGCGCAGCTCCATTTCGCCGCCGGCCAGATCGCCGCCGCCGTCGTCGTCACGCTCGGAATGTGTTTCACCTGGCCCGTGCTCGAAGCGCTCATCAGCGAAAACGAGACGCCCGACCGCGTGCCATACGCCGTGGGCATCTACAACATCACCTGGGCCGCGACCAACGCCTCCGCGCTGTTCATCGGTGGCGCCATCATCGAAAAGCTCGGTTACCAGAGCATTTTTTACATTCCGGTCGGCATCGCCGTTTTGCAGTTCGCGCTGACGCGCTGGCTGGAAAAACTGCCGCTGCCCGCCGCCGTGGAAAAAACTTCCGCCCTGCCGCACGACGCAAACCGGCCCACGCCGGCCCACGCCAAAATGTTTTTGCGCCTCGCATGGCTGGCCAATCCGTTCGCCTACATCGCCATCAACACGCTCATCGCCGTGCTGCCGGGCGTGGCGGTGAAATTCCACCTCACGCCGATGTTCGCCGGCTTCGCGTGTTCGCTGTGGGGTTTCGTGCGGCTCGGCGCGTTTGTGCTGCTGTGGCAGTGGCCCGGCTGGCATTACCGGTTCCGCTGGCTGGTGACGGCGTTCGCGGCCATGGTGCTGGCGTTCGCGGCCATCCTCATCGTGCCGAATCTCGCGGTGTTGCTGGTGGCGCAGGTGTTTTTCGGCGTGGCCATCGGGCTGATTTATTACTCGTCGCTGTTCTACTCGATGGACGCGAGCGACACCAAGAGCGAGCACGGCGGCATCCACGAGGCGGCCATCGGCGCGGGCAACTGCCTCGGCCCGGCGGTCGGCGCGGTGACGCTGCAATGTGTGCCCGGCGCGGCGAACGCCGGCGCGTGGGCGGTGACCGGCCTGCTGCTGCTCGGCCTGGGCGGCATGGTGTGGCTGCAAAGATCAGAAGTTGAAACCACGAAATGACACGAAAGAAAGGCCCGCCAATTATCGGCGGGACGAGTTCCCCGAGTCCCTGATGCGATTTGATTTTGGAACTCGTGTAACTCGTCCCTCCGAATCCTGCCGCCGACATTTTTCTTCCTGTTTCTTTTCGCGGGGTTCGTGTATTTCGTGGTTCGCAACTGAATTCCTGAAATGAAAGCGATGCCACTTCCCGCCGCGCTGTTCACGCTGAACCGCGAACACCTCGTCCAACGCCTGCTGCCGCGTTCGCTCGCGGTATTCAACGCCAACGACATCATGCCCACGAACGCCGACGGCGCGATGGGCCACCTCCAGAACGCCGATTTGTTTTATCTCACCGGCGTCCACCAGGAGGAGACGATTTTACTGCTCGCGCCGGATGCGTTCGACCCGAACCACCGCGAAATCCTGTTCGTGCGCCAGCCGAACGAGCACCTGGCCATCTGGGAGGGCCACAAGCTGACGAAGGCACAGGCCACCGCGGTTTCCGGCATCAAAAACGTGAAGTGGCTGTCGGATTTTCCGGTGATTTTCCGCTCGCTCGTCTGCGAGATGGAAAATGTCTATCTCAACACCAACGAGCACCAGCGTGCCGATGTGACGGTGGAGACGCGCGACATGAGGTTCATCCGCGAGACGCGGGAAAAATATCCGCTGCACCGTTTTCACCGCCTCGCGCCGCTGATGCACGCGCTGCGCGCGGTGAAGTCGCAGTTCGAAATTGACGCCATTCAGGCCGCGTGCGACCTAACCGGCAAAGGTTTCCAGCGCGTCTGCAAATTTGTGAAGCCCGGCGTGAACGAAACGGAAATCGAAGCCGAGTTCGCGCATGAATTCATCCGGCACAAGGGTGTGTTCGCCTATCCGCCCATCATCGCCGCCGGCGCGAACAACAACATTCTCCACTACAACCAGAACGACCAGTCGTGCAAAAAAGGCGATCTGCTGCTGCTTGATGTCGCCGCTGGCCTCGGCAATTACATGAGCGATTTGACGCGCACCATTCCGGTCAGCGGCAAATTTACGCGCCGGCAAAAGCAGGTTTACAATGCCGTGCTGCGCATTTTCCGTGCGCAGGTCGCCGCGCTCACGCCGGGCAAGACCACGAAGGATTTGCGGACGGAATGCGAGGAGCGCACCGCGAAGGAATGCGTGGACCTTGGCCTGCTCAAAATGTCCGACCTCAAAAAGCAAAGCCCGGACGCGCCCGCCGTGCGGAAGTTTTTCATGCACGGGGTCTCGCATCCCATCGGCTTGGACGTGCATGACGTGACCTACAACCATTTCAAAATCCAGCCCGGCTGGGTGCTGACCGTCGAACCGGCGATCTACCTCGCGGACGAAGGCTTCGGCGTGCGGCTGGAAAACACCATCGTCGTCACGCCGGACGGCCCGCTCGACCTGATGGCCAACATCCCAATCGAAGCCGACGAGATTGAAGCCTTGATGCACCGCCGATGAAAGCACGCCTGTTGTCGCTGGCAATTTTGGCCGGCGCGTTGAACCTGTTCGCCGGCGGCAGCGCGGCGGATTACGAACGCGCGGCAGCGCTCGCGCAACGGACGGAGGGAAAAGTTTTTCGCGATATCGTCGCGCCGCACTGGCTGCCGGACAACCGGCATTTCTGGTATCGCGTGACCACCGGCCCGGCCGCGCATGAATTTGTTCTGGTGGATGCCGCGACCGGTGAAATCAAGCGCGCGGCGTCTGCGGAAAAACTGGGTTTGCCTGAAAGTGAACATCTTTCCACCTCCACGCAAAAATCGCTCGCGCCGAAATGCACCACGCACACCGGCGAAGAGACCGCCATCCGCCTAAGCAACACCACCGCTGGTTCGGTGGACGTGTTTTGGGTGAATGAAGACGGCGAGCGGCTGTCCTATGGCCGCCTGCGTCCAGGTGAGACGAAGGAATTCCACACCTACGCCGGTCACGTCTGGCTGGTGACGGATGCGAACGGCAGTCCGCTGGGATTTTTTGAGGCCGCACCGGACACGCTGGAGGTGGAGATTGACGGCAAGCCGTCCGCTGATGGTGGCACAGCTCGCGCTGCGAGCCGTGTTGCCTCGCAGCGCGAGACAACCCACCACACCAACTCGTCGCTGGATGGAAAATGTTCCGTGCGGTTCGAAAATGAAAATGCCGTGCTCGTCGGTGCCGACGGTGAAACAACCGCGCTGACCACGAACGGCACGGCGAGAAATCCGGTTCGCGGGCCGGCCGTCTGGTCGCCGGATTCGCGGCATTGCGTTCTTTTCTCGGTGTCGGAAGTGCCGCGCCATGTCGTGACGATTGTCGAATCGTCGCCACACGACCAGTTGCAGCCCAAGCTGCTCCAGTTCGATTATTTCAAGCCAGGCGACGCGCTGCCGCAGGTGCAGCCGGTGCTCGTCAACGTCGCGGAGAAAACGGCGACGGTTATTCCGAACGGTTTATTTTCCAACGCCTTCACGCCAGATGGCGAACTGGACATCCGCTGGTCGCCGCGCGGCGATGAATTTTATTTCGACTACAACCAGCGCGGCCATCAGCTCTACCGCATCCTCGCCGTGAACGCGACGAACGGCGTGGTCCACACCGTCGTCGAGGAGCGCAGCCAGACGTTTTTGGATTACGAAACGAAAACGTGGCGCGAGTGGCTGGACGATTCCGGTGAACTGCTTTGGATGAGTGAACGCGACGGCTGGGCGCACCTCTGGCTTTATGATGTGGCGACTGGCGTGGTGAAAAATCTCGTGACGCCGGGCAACTGGGTTGTGCGCGAAGTGCTCAAGGTGGACGCAGCGAAACGGCAGGTGTGGTTTCTCGCCAGCGGCGTGCGTCCGGGCGAAGACCCGTATCATCACCAGCTCTGCCGCGTGAATTTCGACGGTGCCGGTTTTGTCCAGCTCACGCAAGGCGACGGCGATAACTCGGTGGAATTTTCGCCAGATGGAAATTATTTCATCGCCAAATACTCGCGCGTAGATCTGCCGCCGGTCACGGAACTGCGCCGCAGCGACGACGGCAAGCTGGTTTGTGAGCTCGAACGCGCCGATGCGTCGCACTTAGTCAAATCCGGTTGGAGCTTGCCGGAACGGTTTGTCGGCAAAGGCCGTGATGGCAAAACAGACATTTACGGCATCCTCATCAAGCCGTCGAACTTCGATCCGAAGAAAAAATATCCGGTGGTCGAGGAGGTTTATGCCGGGCCGCAGGATTCGTTCACGCCGGTGAAATTTGGCCGCTATCTGCGCCAGCACGAAATCGCGGAACTTGGTTTCATCGTCGTGCAGGTGGACGGCATGGGCACGGACAACCGCGGCAAGAAATTCCACGAAGTCTGCTGGAAGAATTTGCAGGACGCTGGTTTTCCCGACCGCATCGCGTGGATAAAAGCGGCGGCGAAAACGCGGCCGTGGTTGGACCTGTCACACGTTGGGATTTACGGCGGTTCCGCCGGCGGGCAGAACGCGATGCGCGCGCTGCTCGATTACAACAATTTTTATCAGGTTGCCGTCGCCGACTGCGGCTGCCACGACAATCGCATGGACAAACTCTGGTGGAACGAACAGTGGCTTGGCTGGCCGGTGGACGAATCTTACATCCGCGCCTCCAACGTCGAGGACGCGCACAAGTTGAAAGGCAAACTGCTGCTCATGGTCGGCGAACTGGACCACAACGTGGATCCGGCTTCGACGATGCAGGTGGTGAATGCGCTGGAAAAGGCCGGCAAGGATTTTGAATTCATCGTCATCACCGGCACCGGCCACGGCTCGGCGGAAACGCCCTACGGCAGCCAGCGGCGGGCGGATTTTCTCGTCCGCAATTTGCTCGGCGCGGAACCGTCGGTGCGCTGATTTTTCGCCACAGAGGCACAGAGAGCACAGAGGAACTGCTTCGGCCAAATTTTTCTCTGTGCCCTCTGTGCCTCTGTGGCTAAACTGATTCCATGTCTGCTGAACAACAACCGGCGCCGTCCGCGCCGAACCCGGAACGCAAAACTTTGGATGACCGCGCGAAGATGACCGAGCTGGAGCGCATCCGCCACTCGTGCGCCCACGTCATGGCCACCGCGATTCTGCGGCTCTGGCCCGACGCGCAATTCGCCTACGGTCCGCCCGTCGAAACTGGTTTTTACTACGACCTCGAATGTTCCCACCGCATTTCGCCAGAAGATTTTGAAAAGATCGAGGCCGAGATGAAGAAGGAGATCAAGGCCAACAACACCTTCGAGAAAATCGTCGTCACGCGCGAACAGGCGTTGAAAGATTCCGAGAGCGGACGGCTGGGCGGTTTGACTGAACGTCCGGGCAACGTGAGCAAATTTAAGATCGGCAACCTCGAAGCCATTCCCGAGGGCGAGCCGATTTCCTATTTCAAGAACGGCGACTTCATTGATCTGTGCGCCGGGCCGCATGTGATGCGCACCGGCAACATTGGCGCGTTCAAGCTCACCAGCGTAGCCGCCGCCTACTACAAGGGCGACGAAAAAGGCCCGCAGCTCCAGCGCATCTACGGCACGGCGTTCAAGAACAAGACCGCGATGGACGAGTATTTCAAGATGATCGAGGAGGCCAGGCGCCGCGACCACCGCAAGATCGGCGCGGAGATGGGGCTGTTCGCGATTGACACCGAATTTGTCGGGCCGGGCATGCCGCTGTGGCTGCCCAAGGGCACGGTGCTCGTCGAGGAACTGGAGAAGCTGGCCAAGGAAACCGAATTCGCCGCCGGCTACGTCCGCGTCCGCACACCGCATCTGGCTAAGCAAAAAATGTATGAGACATCGGGTCACTTGCCTTACTACGCAGATTCGATGTTCGCTCCGATTGAACTGACCAAGGATATTGAAAACAGTCGGGAATTCACTTCGCTGGTTGAGAAATCGCTGGCGGTTGCCGATGAAGTTGCAAAAGTTGAATCCACCACCGGCCAAAACATTCGGACTCGGTTAAGTCAGCCGGAAATTCGATCCAGCGTTCACGCATTTCACACAGCAATTGATAATGAAATCAATAGCTCATATTTGGGTGGAGGCTTTTTAGACAAGCCTGCACTTTCCAAGGCGAGCGAGCAGTTAAAAGAAATTGAAGCCACTCTTACACGGCTGCGAGGGCAAAGCAGTTATTACCTCAAAGCCATGAACTGTCCGCATCATCACCGCATCTTTGCGGCTGAACCGCACAGTTACCGCGATTTGCCGTTGCGCCTCGCGGAATACGGCACTTGCTATCGCTACGAGCAGAGCGGCGAGTTGTTCGGCCTCATGCGCGTGCGTTCGCTCAACATGAACGACGCCCACATCTATTGCACCGAGGAGCAGTTCGCCGACGAGTTCCGCGCCGTGAACGACATGTATCTGAAGTATTTCAAAATCTTCGGCCTCGAAAAATATCAGATGCGCTACAGCACGCACGCGGCGGAAGGGCTCGGCAAGAAATACGTCAACGAACCGGAGCTGTGGAAGAAAACCGAGGACATGGTGCGCAAGGTGT